>NZ_JBQEQC010000003.1:359691-408676 GCF_052044195.1 Variovorax sp. 22077 | reverse complement strand
CACTTCGGCACCTCCCGCAGCTACCAACTCCTCCAACATATCTCGGGCTAGCTGACCCAATTCGGATCCTCTGAAAAAACGACTCCGGATCAACTCAAGGTACGGCGTCGAAGCCAGCCAGGTCTTCCAAGCCGTCAGCGAAATCGACTGCACTTCCAGCAGCTTGAACTTCATCAAGACTTTGATGGCGTGCCGCGCATGCTTGACCGGGTCTCTGCTCAATCCATCAAGCCGTCGACGTGCAATGTCCAAGGCCCTTGCCACGTCGTCGAATACGGCCCCATGCCCCGGAATCACCCGCCGCGGCGCGAGCCCCGCGATCAGATCCAAGGTCGCGCCTATTTCTCCGAACGACGGCTCGCCCGCCAACTCGGGAAACGCGATGCCGAATCCGTTCTCCCAGAGCGCATCCGCTGAGATCAAAGTCCGAGACGTTTCCTCGAACAGAATGACCGAGTGAGGGTCGTGACCCGGCGCCGCATGCACCTGCCACGGCCTGTCACCGAGGACGCATTCGGAACCTGGAAGCAGCAGTGCCGTGAATCGAAATCGTGGACAGATCTGCCCCGTGGCCAGGAAGCTGAGCTTCTGCTCGTCCCAGCTCTCGACCAGCGCTGCCTCGCCCGGCGGAATCTCGGTGCGAACGGACGGATAGCGTCCTTGCAGCTCAGCATTTCCTCCGCAGTGGTCGCTATGCAGATGCGTGTTCAGGATGCGGTCGAGTGGCCGCTCTTGCAGCACTGACTCGACCAGCGCCAAGGTCTGCTCGGCGTGCGTCGCATAGCCTGTATCGACAAGCGCCGTCTCTGTGCTCCCCACGAACAACACATTGTTCGACGACAGCCATCCCCGCTCGAAGACGACGACGCCTGCCGGCAGCCCCGCACTCGCGGATGAATGGCTCATCTTCGCCGCTCAGGCGCCCGCACTCGTGCGGAGTTCGCGGCGCAGGATCTTCCCCACATTCGTCTTCGGCAGCGACTCCCGGAATTCGATGTGCTTCGGCCGCTTGTAGCCCGTGAGCTGCGAATGGCAATACTGCAGCACGGCCTCCTCGGTCAGCGTCGGATCCCTGCGGACCACGAACACCTTGATGGCCTCGCCCTGCTTCTCGTCGGGCACGCCCACCGCCGCGCACTCCACGACGCCGGGGCACAGCGAGATCACGTTCTCCAGTTCGTTCGGGAACACGTTGAAGCCGCTCACAAGGATCATGTCCTTCTTGCGGTCGACGATGCGGCTGTAGCCGTCTTCCTGCATCACCGCGATATCGCCGGTGCGCATGAAACCGTCGGCGGTGAAGGCCGCGGCAGTCTCGGCCGGCTGGTTGTAGTAACCCTTCATCACGTTCGGACCCTTGATGCAGAGCTCCCCCGCTTCGCCGACGGGCAACGAGTTTCCATCGTCATCCTTGATGGCGATCTCGATGCTGGGCAGCGGCAACCCGATCGTGCCGGTGAACTCGGTGTTCGACACCGGGTTGTTGGTGCCGATCGCGCATGTCTCGCTCATGCCCCAGCCTTCGATCATCGGACAGCCGGTGGCCTCGAACCACTTGCGCGCCGTGCCTTCCGAGGCGGCCATGCCGCCCGCCTGCGAGACGAAGAGCGTCGAGAAGTCGACCGACTTGAACTCCGGATGCATCAGTAGCGCATTGAACAGGGTGTTCACCGCGGGCAGCATGTGGAAGGGCCGCTTCTTCAGCACCGCGATGAACTTGTCGAAGTCGCGCGGGTTCGGAATCAGCGTCATGTGCGAGCCCTGGCGGATCACCAGCAGGCACAGTGTCAGCGCGAAGATGTGATAGAGCGGCAGCGCCGCGATGCTGTTGACCTTCGCGAGGTCGCCCGCCCGCGACAGCGCCGGCGTGAACCAGGCCTCGGCCTGCAGCGTGGCCGCGACGATGTTGCGATGGGTCAGCACCGCGCCCTTCGACAAACCGGTCGTGCCGCCGGTGTACTGCAGGAAGGCGATCGAATCGAGCGTGCTCCGGTCCGGGCCCAGCGTGCGACCGCGACCCTCGGCGATCGCCTGGCTGAAAGGGGTGACGCTGCGGCCGTCGCTCAGCGGCAGCTTGTAGGCCGGTACCAGCTTCGCGAGATGGCGCACGGCCATCGTGATCCAGGCACCGTACAAGCCTCCGAGCAGGTCGCCCATGGATGTCATGACCACATGCTTGACCGGCGTGCGCTCGATCACCTTCTCCAGCGTGGAGGCGAAGTTCTCGAGGATGACGATGGCCGTCGCTCCCGAATCCTTCAGCTGGTGCTCCAGCTCGCGCGCGGTGTACAGCGGATTGACGTTGACGCAGGTGTATCCCGCGCGCAGCACGCCGCACATCGTGACCGCGAACTGCGGAATGTTCGGCAGCATGATCGCAACCCGCGCCCCGGGCTCCAGCCCGCGCGACTGCAGCCAGGCGCCCAGCGCTTTCGACAGCGCGTCGAGCTCGCCGTACGACATCCAGCGCTCCATGCAGACCGAGAAGGGGCGGTCGGCATAACGGGCGAAGGCCTCGTCGAACATCTGGGGCAGTGAACGGTACTGCTCCGGATCGATCACGTGCGGCACGCCGGCCGGGTAGTTCTGTCGCGCGGATGATGTCGTCTGCATGCAAGCTCCTTTGGCGCGGATTGTGGAAGCCACTCTGCTTCCGCGACCAGCGGGCTTGTCCTAGGACAAGGGCGCGCGCTGTCGCGCGCGCGATAGCTGCGCACGACGACAGCTGCAAACAACCCTCGGGATCTCAGGCCTTGCCGGACTCGCCCGGCAGCAGCACCCCGGCCTCGATGTCCGGGGCCACCTTCAACGACTCGTAAAGCGGCGTGAAATCGGGTTCGGTGAGGTCGAACAGCTGCTTGAAGCTGTCGATCACGAAGTAGTTGGCCTGGTAGGTGTCGATCTTGTAGCGCGTGCGCATGGTGCGCAGCAGGTCCAGCGGCAGGCGGCGCGGCTCGTCGCTGAGCACCGCGTGCCTGAGCTCGCCCACCGAGCTGAGGATGCCGGCACCGTACGCGCGCAGGCCGTCCGGCTGGCGGATCAGGCCGAACTCCACCGTGTACCAGTAGAGGCGCGCGAGCTTTTCTCCGGCGCCGAGTTCGTGCGCCTTGATGCCGCCCTGGCCGTAGCGCTGCACGTAGTCGGCGAAGGTCGGGTCGAACAGCATCGGCACATGGCCGAAGAGGTCGTGGAACACGTCGGGCTCGACGATGTAGTCGAACTCCTCGGGCTTGCGGATCCAGTCGGTGACCGGAAACTTGCGGTTCGCGAGCAGCGTGAAGAAAGGCAGCTCCGGAATCAGCCCCGGCACGGCGACGATCTCCCAGCCCGTGGCGCGGTGCAGCCGCTCGTTGAGCTCGTCGAAGCGCGGGATGCGGTCCTTCACGCCCAGCGAGGGCAGCGCCTCGATGAAGGCGTCGCAGGCCAGCCCCGGCAGCTGCGCCACCTGCCGCTCGTAGAGGCGGCGGTAGGTGTCGTGGTCCGCCGGCGTGTAGCTGGCCCAGTCCTGCGGGCAGGTGTAGTCGGCCAGCACCGCGCCGCCGCGCGAGTAGTCGCCGCGGGGCGGGCGGTCGGAGGCGCCGTACACGGCTGGGGTGACGGCGGGGGTGACAACGGCGGCGGCTGCGGAGGAGTCCATGAAGAAGAGACCGGTCGTGAGTTGCTTGCTTACTTGAGCCAGCGGTCCATCGTCCGCTGGAAGTCGCCGCCGGCCTGCTGCAGGTGCAGCCACTGGTCGACGTACGACTTGAAGGCCACGTCGTCGCGCGGCAGCATCCAGGCCATTTCGCCGTATTGAAGCGGCTTGTCGGGGTTGACCGCGCACAGGCCCGGCTTGAGCTTCTGCTGCGTGATGGCCTCGGCCGCCTCGGTGACGAACACGTCGGCACGGTTGGCGAGGATCTCGTCGAAGATCGTCACGTTCTCGCCGTGCAGCGTGAGCTTGGCCTTCTTGAAGTTGGCACGGGCGAAGCGCTCGTTGCTGCCGCCCGGATTGAAGATGACGCGCACCGACGGCTGGTCGATGGCCGCCACGCTCTGGTACTTGGCCACGTCGGCGCAGCGCGCGATCGGCGTCTTGCCGTTGACCATGTAGGGCGCGCTGAAGAAGGCGCGCTTCTGCCGGTCGGTGGTGACCGACACGCCGCCCACGGCGATGTCGCACTTGCCGGCGGTCAGGTCGGGCAGCAGGTTGGCCCAGGTGGTCTTGATCCACTCGGGCTTCGCGCCGAGGCTGGCGCTGAAGCCGGCCATCAGGTCGACGTCGATGCCCTCGAAGGCGCCGTCGGGCTTCTGGAAGCTGAAGGGCTTGTAGTCGCCCGGCGTGCAGATGCGCAGCACCGCGGCCTTCTGCACGCTATCGAGGTGCGAGGCGCCGACCGCCGGCGCGGCCGCGGGCGCCATCGCGCAACCCGAAAGAAGGGCGGCAGCCGCCGCGATGAAAGTCAGACCGATCGAAGGCGTACAGCTGCGCATGCGTGCTCCAGAAGCAGGTAGATAAGGGAAGGGCCCTTATTTTGCGGCGCTAAGCACGCCGCGGCGCATCTGGTCGAGCTCGATGCTCTCGAACAGCGCCTTGAAGTTGCCGTTGCCGAAGCCGTCGTCACCCTTGCGCTGGATGAACTCGAAGAAGATCGGGCCGAGCTGGTTCTCGCTGAAGATCTGCAGCAGCAGAGCGTCCTTCTTGCCGTCGATCAGGATCTTGCGCTTGTGCAGCTCCTCGACGCTTTCGCCGTGGCCGGGAATGCGCTTGTCGACCAGCTCGTAGTAGGTGTCGATGGTGTCCAGCAGCTTCACGCCATTGGCGCGCAGCGCGTCGACCGTTTGGTACAGGTCGTCCGAGCCCATCGCGATGTGCTGGATGCCTTCGCCGTTGTACATGTCCAGGTACTCCTGGATCTGGCCGGCCTGCTCCTTGCCCTCTTCGTTGATCGGGATGCGGATCTTGCCGCAGGGGCTGGTCATGGCCTTGCTCTTCACGCCGGTGACCTGGCCTTCGATGTCGAAGTACTTCACCTCGCGGAAGTTGAACAGGCGCTCGTAGAACTCGGCCCATTCGTTCATGCGGCCACGGTGCACGTTGTGGGTGAGGTGGTCGATGTAGGTCAGGCCGTTGCCCACGGGCGCCAGCGCCTCTTCGGCGGACAGGCCCGGCAGCGCCTCGAAGTCCACGTCGAAGAAGCCGATGTTGCCGATGTCGCCCGGCTTCGCGCCGTTCTTGCCGCGCCAGCGGTCGACCAGGTAGATCAGGCTGTCGCCGATGCCCTTGATGGCCGGGATGTTCAGCTCGCCCGGGCCGGCCTTGTCGGCGAAGCCCCAGGCGCCCAGCGAGATGGCGCGTTCGTAGGCGAACTTGGCGTCCTGCACGCGGAACGCGATGGCGCACACGCTGGGGCCGTGCAGGCGCGCGAAGCGCTGCGCGAACGAATCGGGCTCGGCGTTGATGATGAAGTTGATCGTGCCCTGGCGATAGAGCAACACGTTCTTGTGGCGGTGCTTGGCCACGGCCTTGAAGCCCATTCGCTCGAACACCTTGCCCATGGCGACCGGATCGGGTGCCGCGTACTCGATGAATTCGAAGCCATCGGTGCCCATGGGGTTCTCCCAGGGCGTGAAGGCTGGTGCGTCGGCAAGGCTCATGTGCGGTCTCCGGTGTGGGGATGGAATGAATGAATGAACGGGGCGCGAAATCGGCCGGTCATGCAATGTAGGGCGGATGCCTCTCAGGTTTACTGCGTTTCCGCGCGCCCCTGGTGGCCGTCACGCAGTAAAACTGCAAGAATGGCGAAATGGAAGCACTGGACAAGATCGATAGACTCATTCTGCGCACGCTTCAAGCAGACGGTCGCGCCACCTACGACCAGATCGCCGAGCAGGTGAGCCTGTCTCCCAGCGCCGTGCTGCGCAGGGTCAAGCGGCTGGAAGAACACCGCGTGATCGACCGCTACGTGGCGCTGGTTCAGCCTGAAGCCGTCGGCCTGGGGCTGACCGCCTATCTCAACGTGCGTCTCGAAAAGCACACCGAGACCCACAAGCGCAATCCCATGGACCTGTTCCGGGCCAGCGTGCAGACATGGCCGGAGGTGGTCGAGTGCGCCGCCCTCACCGGCGACATGGACTACCTGCTGCGCGTGGTGGTGGCCGACATGGCCCACTACAGCCGCTTCATCATGGACACCCTGCTCAAGCACCCCAGCGTGGAAGACTGCAAGACCAGCTTCGTGCTGGACCGTGTCAAAGCCACAACAGCTGTGCCCGTTTAGCCACATTTCGGTTGCTCGGGCGCTACACCGGTGGCTACAGCCAGGCACTGGGTCACAAATGTGTCGGGAGATTGACCTTGTAGACTTGTTGTTTAAGGGAAAACCCTTAAAGTTGAGCCATGCTTACCGCCAGGAACCTGCTCAAAGCGTCTCTCGGCATTGGCTCTTTCCTGAGGGCGCCGATGGTCGAGGCGCAACCACGCGCAGTCAGCGCGCCTCAACCGGTGATGGTGCCGATCCGCTCGATCGGCCCGCGCGAACGCGAGCGCATCGCGCGCCACCTGCTCGACCTCACCCCGCACGACCGCTACCTGCGTTTCGGCTACGCAGCGGCCGACGAGCAGGTCCAGCGCTACGTCGACAGCCTCGATTTCGAGCGCGACGAGCTTTTCGGCATCTACAACCGCCGCCTCGACCTGATCGCGATGGCCCACCTGGCATTCGCCCCCGGCGACCAGCACAGCGACTGCGCCGAGTTCGGCGTGTCGGTCTCGGCCCATGCCCGCGGCCGTGGCTACGGCGCCCGCCTGTTCGAGCGCGCCGTGGTCGTGGCCCGCAACGAGGGGGTGGGCATGCTCTTCATCCATGCGCTGAGCGAGAACGCCGCCATGCTGAAGATCGCCCGTAACGCCGGGGCCACCGTGGTGCGCAGCGGCGCCGAAGCCGAAGCCCATCTCGAGCTGCCCAGCGCCACCTTCGACAGCCGCATGAGCGAAATCGCCCTGGAGCACTACGCGGCCGTCGACTTCGCCCTCAAGAGCCGCGCCAAGCAGTTCTGGACCTTCCTGGCCAGCCTGCAGGAAGTGCGCAGCGGCATGCGCGACGCCCGCAGGAAGTCGGCGCCCTGAGCCCTGCGGCCCATGGCGGCCGCCCGGGCCCGGCCCCTTGAAAGGGGCCGGTAGAGGGTGTCACACGCAATCCGGTATCCTTGTCCCTCCTCAACTCCGCCCTCCCGCAGTGGCCGAACCTCACCCTGAACGCGCTCCCGTCGAACGGGAAGACAAGCGCAGCTTTCTCCAGAAACTCGCCGAATTCATCCATCCCGGCCCTGATTCGCGCGACGAGCTGATCGAAACCCTGGCAGACGCCGAGGACAACGAGGTGATCGGCGCGGAGTCGCGCGTGATGCTCGAAGGCGTGCTGCGCATGGCCGACATGACCGCCGGCGACGTGATGGTCGCTGCGCCGCGCATGGACCTGGTGAACATCGACGCACCGTTCGACGCGCTTCTGCACCTGGTCATCGACACCGCGCACTCGCGCTTTCCGGTGTACGAGGGCGAGAAGGAGAACATCATCGGCATCCTGCTCGCGAAGGACCTGCTCAAGCTGCAGCGCGCGCCGGACCTGAACATCCGTGCGCTGCTGCGCCCGGCGACCTTCGTTCCGGAGAGCAAGGGCCTGAACGACCTGCTGCGCGAATTCCGCGGCAACCGCAACCATCTGGCCATCGTCATCGACGAATTCGGCCGCGTGGCCGGCCTCATCACCATCGAGGACGTGCTCGAGCAGATCGTCGGCGAGATCGAGGACGAGTTCGATATCGCCGAGGACGAGGGCGACATCTTCGGCCTGGCCGACCACACCTACCGCGTCTCGGGCGATACGCCCATCGAGCGCGTCGCAGAGGCCTTCGGCATCGTGTTCGACGAAGAGCAGCTCAGCGAAGACTTCGACACCATCGGCGGGCTGATCGCGCACGAGATGGGCCACGTGCCCAAGCGCGGCGAGCACCATGCGATCGGCGGTTTCGATTTCGTGGTGCTGCACACCAAGGGCGGCGCGGTGCGCTGGTTCAAGGTGTCCCCGGCACGCGGCGGCGACGCGGCCGACTGATGGTTCGCGCGCCGGCTTCCTCCTTCGCCTCCTTACTCCGTCCGCTCGGCTTCGTCGCCGCCGGGCTCGCGCAGGCGCTCTCGATGGCCTCGCCGGTCGGCGGCAAGCCGCTGTGGTGGCTGCAGCTGCTGTCGCTGGGTGCCCTGGTGTGGCTGCTCGACGGGCTGCGTTCGCAGGGCGCGGGCTGGCGCCGCGCGGGGTTGCACGGCTGGTTGTTCTCCACCGCCTGGCTCACCGGCAGCTTCTGGTGGCTCTTCATCTCGATGCACACCTACGGCGGCCTGCCGGCGCCGCTGGCGGCCATCGCCGTGCTCGCGCTGGCTGCCGCGCTGGGCCTGTACTACGCGGTCGCGGCTGCATGGTTCGTGGTGAAGGGGCCGCAGGGGCGGGTGGCGGGCGCACTGGTCTTCGCGGCGCTCTGGACGCTGGCCGAGCTGGTGCGAGGCAGCTGGTTCACCGGCTTCCCGTGGGGTGCGGGCGGCTACGCGCACGTGGAAGGCCCGCTCGCCGCGCTTGCGCCATGGGTGGGCGTGTACGGCATCGGCGCCGCGGCGGCGCTGGCCGTTGCGCTGGTCGCGCTGCATCGTCCGCTGCGCATGGCGCAGGCCGCGCAAGGCATCGTGCTGATCGCGCTCGTGTTCGCCGTGCCGAATCTCGTGCCGGCGCTTGGCGACGAT
This sequence comes from Variovorax sp. 22077, assembly GCF_052044195.1. NCBI lineage: Bacteria > Pseudomonadati > Pseudomonadota > Betaproteobacteria > Burkholderiales > Comamonadaceae > Variovorax > Variovorax sp. 22077. The sequence continues at coordinate 399,903 of NZ_JBQEQC010000003.1, read as the reverse complement.
GTGCGGGGCGACAAGGGCGCTGCGGGCAGTCTGAGCATCGCGCTCCTGCAGGGCAACATCCCGCAGGACGAGAAGTTCATTCCCGGCGGCGGCATCGAGACCGCGCTGAGCTGGTACGGCGAGCAGCTGCGCGATGCGAAGGCTTCGCTCGTCGTCACGCCCGAGACCGCGCTGCCGCTGTTGCCCGTGCAGCTGCCGCCCGGCTATCTCGAAGCGATCCAGGCGCGCTACAGCCAGGGCACGCAGGCAGCCATCGTCGGCCTGCCCATGGGCGGACAGGGCACCTACAGCAACTCGGTGCTCGGCTTCCGTCCCGGCGAAGCGCGGCCGTACGTCTACAGCAAGCACCACCTGGTGCCCTTCGGCGAATTCATTCCGCCGGGCTTTCGCTGGTTCATCCAGATGATGAACATCCCGCTGGGCGACTTCGCGCGCGGCGGGCTCGCCCAGGCGCCCTTCGTCTGGCAGGGCCAGCGCATCGCGCCGAACATCTGCTACGAGGACTTGTTCGGCGACGAGATTGGTGCGAACTTCCGCGACGAGGCCATGGCGCCCACCATCCTGCTCAACGTGAGCAACATCGCCTGGTTCGGCGACACGGTGGCCATCGACGAGCACCTGTCGATCTCGCGCATGCGCGCGCTCGAGTTCGCGCGGCCGATGGTGCGTTCCACCAACACCGGCGCGACCGTGGTGATCGACGCCCAGGGCCGCGTGACGCACGAGCTGCCGCGCCTCACGCGCGGCGTGCTTGAGGCGAACGTGGAAGGCCGTCGCGGCCTCACGCCCTTCGCGCGCTGGGTGGCGCCCTTCGGCCTCTGGCCGCTGTGGTTGCTGGCCATGGCCATCGTTGCCGCGGCCTGGGTGCAGGGCCGCCGCAGGAACTGAAACCGGTCAGGCTGCCGCAGCAGCCGCCTTCACAGGCCAGTCGCGCAGCTTGCCCGGGTTCAGCAGCCCCAGCGGGTCGAAGCGCTTCTTCACCTCGATGACTTCCGGCGGCAGCGGCCCGCCGGCCTTGCCGTCTTCCACGATGTTCACGTGCGGGTTGTTGATGTGCACGCCGTGCTCGCGGTGGATGCGCATGATCTCCTGCAGCCGTTCCTCGGTGCTGAAGCGCACCAGCTGCAGCCCGCTGCAGGTCATGAGGCCGGCCACGTTGCGCAGGAACTCGATGTGCATCATCACCTCGCCCTGCTCGCCGCCCAGCAGCTTCTCCATCTCGATGACCTGCTCGACGTGCCTGCCCGGGACGAAGCCGCTCTGCAGGTAGGTCAGGTTCGGATCGATCTTCAGGGCGTGCAGCGTCGTGTGGTTCCAGGTGAATTCCATCAGCGTGCGGTTGCTCTTCTGCACCTCGGCGGCGGTCTTGCGGTAGCTGACCGTGCCGCCGTGCGCTTCCACCAGCTGCAGCATCGCGGGCTCGCACGATTCGGCCACCAGCGACAGCACCGTGTGGCAGCCCTTGGGCAGGTGCGTGGCGAGCTGCGCGAGATGGTCGGAGATCGGCGCCGCGAAGAAGGTGACGCCGCGCTTCACGATGCCCGGCGCGTGCGCGAGCTTGTCGGCGAAGTGCAGCGCGCTTTCGAAGTCGCCGAAGGTCACCAGCGTCTCGAGCCAGGGATGCGCGGGCGCCAGGGCGATCTCCAGCTCCAGCACGAGGCCGTTGGTGCCCCACAGGTGGTGCATGCGCATCGCGTCGGCGCCGCGCAGCTCGACGACCTGCGGCTCGGCCTCGATGGTCATCGCGCGGATGCCGATCACGTTGCCAGGCGCGCCCAGCGGCCCGTAGTTGATGGAGCCCACGCCGCCGAAGCCGCCGCCGAAGAGGCCGCCCAGCGTCGCGCTGCGGTAGGTGGACGGAACACAGCGCAGCTCCTGCCCCGTGGGCTTGGTCTGCTTCTCGAGTTCACCCAGGCGGATGCCGGCCTGCGCGCGCGCCACGCCGGGGCGCACCCACAGGCAGCCGTTGTAGCCCGTCATGTCGAGCACCACGCCGCCGGCCAGCGGCGTGGTCTGGCCGTAGTTGCCGGTGCCGCTGCCGCGGATGGTGATGGGCACGCAGCGGCGCGCGCAGGCGCCGACCACGGCGCGGATCTCTTCCTCGGTGCGCGGCCGCACGACCGCGTCGGCGCGCTTGTCCTTGAGCTGGCGCACCAGCACGGGGCTGAACCAGGAGAAGTCGGAGGACAGCCGCGTGACGCGGCTCTCGTCGGTGATCCAGTCGAGGTCGGGCAGTTCGAGCAGCAGCTGCTCGATGGCGGAAACAGGGGCGTTCATGGTCAAGGTTCAATCCTGGGAAAGTTCGCTCGCATGCCACGAGCCCAGCGCCAGCTTGGTGAGCCAGGCCATCAGCACGAAGAGCGCGACACCGGTGAGGGAAATGAGCAGCAGCGCCGCGAACATGCGCGGAATGTTCAGTTGGAAGCCCGCCTGCAGGATCTGGTAGGCCAGGCCCGCGCCCGAGCCGCCGGTGCCCGCGACGAACTCCGCCACCACCGCGCCGATCAGCGCGAGGCCGCTGGAGATGCGCAGGCCGCCGAAGAAGTACGGCAGCGCGCTCGGGATGCGCAGCCGCACCAGCTGCTGCCAGCGCGTCGCGCGGTTGAGCTTGAAGTAGCTCTGCAGGTCGGGGTCGATGCTGCGCAGGCCCAGCGTGGTGTTGCTGATGATCGGGAACAGCGCCACCAGCGCGGCGCACACCGTCATCGCCGCCACCGGGTTCTTCACCCAGATGATGATGAGCGGCGCCACCGCGACGATGGGCGTGACCTGCAACAGCACCGCGTAGGGGAAGAGCGCGGTCTCGATGCGCTTGCTCTGCACGAACAGGAACGAGATCAGCACGCCCGCCACCGTGGCCAGCAGGAACGACAGCACCGTGATCTTCAGCGTGACCAGCAGCGCGTTGCCCAGCGGCGCCCAGTCGGTCACCAGCGTCTGCATCATCAGGTAGGGCGAAGGCACCAGGTAGGGCGGCAGCTCCATCGCCACCACCAGCCACTGCCACAGGGCGATCAGCACCACGCCGATCAGCACCGGGTAGAGCACGCGCTGCACGCGCGGCTGGCCCAGCAGGGGAACGGTCTTCGCAGTCATCGCGCGGCCTCCTCGTCAGTGCTGCTGGCGCGCAGCAGGCTGTCCTGCAGCTGCTTGGCGTAGCGCGCGAATTCGGGCGTGACCATGAAGTCGGCGCTGCGCGGATAGGGCTCGTCGATGCGGAACTCCTCCACCACGCGGCCGGGCCGCGCGGCCATCATCACCACGCGGCTCGACAGGAACACCGCCTCGTGGATCGAATGCGTCACGAAGATCACCGTGAGCTTCTTCTTGCGCCACAGCTCCAGCAGGTCGGCGTCGAGCTTGTGGCGCGTGATCTCGTCGAGCGCGCCGAAGGGCTCGTCCATCAGCAGCAGGTCGGGCTGCGTGACGAGGCCGCGCGCGATCGACACGCGCATCTGCATGCCGCCCGAAAGCGCACGCGGCAGCGCGTCGGCGAACTTCTGCAGGCCCACGAGCTCGAGCGATTCCATCACCCGCGCATCGGCCTCCTTGCGCGGCACGCCCGCCAGGTCCAGCGGCAGCCGCACGTTGGTGCGCACGCTGGCCCACGGCATCAGCGTGGGCGACTGGAACACGAACGACATCTTGTGCGAGCTCTCGTGCAGCTGCGCCACCGGCCGGCGCCACACCAGCAGGCGGCCGTCGCTGGGCTCGAGCATGCCCGCCACCATCTTCAGCAGCGTGCTCTTGCCGCAGCCCGAGGGGCCGAGCAGGGTGACGAACTCGCCTTCGGCGATGGACAGGTCCACGGGCAGCAGCGCCTGCGTGCCGTTGGGATACGTCTTCTCGGCCGAGAGCACTTCCACCGCCGGGACGGCAGGTGCGAAATCGGGCGGGGGCGCCAGCGTGTGGGGGTCGATGCGATTCATTCGTGAGGCCTTTCGAGAACGGCCGCGCTGCGTGGCCGCGTGGTTTCAGGGCAGTGCCCGAGCGTCAGGGAATGACCTTGGCGTCCTTGACGAACTCGGTCGTGTAGGTCTTGGCCAGCTCGACCTTGGCGGGGTCGAGCAGCTTCGCGCTCACCAGGAAGTCGTAGCTCGCCTTGGCGCGTGCATCCGTCATCACGCCGATGCCGAGCTTGGCCGCGTCGCCGCCGGTGACCATGCCCATCTCCTTGAGCTTGGCGACGCTGTAGGCCAGCTGGTCGTCGGTCATGTTGGGGTTGTCCTTCTTGATGAGGGCGTTGGCGGGCGCGGGGTCCGCGAGGTAGCTCTTCCAGCCTTCGGCCGAGGCCTTCACGAAGGCGGCGACCTGCTTGCTGCGGTCCTTCACCGTCTTCTCCATGCACGACACGGTGGTCGCGTAGGCCGGGAAGCCGTGGTCGCTGAACATCAGCACGGTGCTCTTCACGCCGGCCTTCTGGATGGCGTAGGGCTCCGAGGTCAGGTAGCCCTGCTGCGCGGCGTTCTTGTCGGCGACGAAGGGCTGGATGTTGAAGGTGTAGGGACGGGTCTGCTCGTCGGTGAAGCCGAACTTGGCCTTCACCCACGGCCAGTAGCCGCGCTGGGCCTGCGCGCCGATCAGCAGCGTCTTGCCCTTGAGGTCCTCGAACTTCTTCACGTCGTCGTGCGCGATCAGCACCTGCGGGTCCTTCTGGAAGAAGGCCGCCACGTTGACCACCGGCACGCCGCCTTCGCGCACCTGCATCATTTGGATGTCGCTCGAGCCCATGATGCAGTCGGCCTGGCCGGCGGCCATCATCTGCGTGATGTTGACCTGCGGGCCGCCCATCTTGATGGTGACGTCGAGGCCGTACTTCTTGTAGATGCCCTGCGCCACGGCCTGGTAGAAGCCGCCGTGCTCGGCCTGCGCATACCAGTTGGTCATGTAGGTGAACTTGTCCTCGGCCTGGGCGGGCGCGGCGGCGAGGAAGGCGATGGCGGCTGCGCCGGCGATGGACAGTGCGAAGGAGCGCATGGGAGTGGACCTCTCGTAGGCTGGGGAGTTGAAGAAGAAAGAAGAAAAAGGTGAAGCGGCCGTTGCAAGAAGCGGGCTCAAACCCCTGTCAGGCCGGCTGGAAGCTCTGCTGGATGAAGCCCTGCTGGTGCCCGCGCTCCCAGGTGGCCTCTTCGCGCACCACCCAGCGCAGCGCGTGCAGCTCGGTCAGCGCCTGCACCCAGCTGTCGGAGAGGGTGTCGAGGATGGCTTCGCCCTGCTCGCGCGTGGCGGTGGTCGGGTCGCCGATCACGCCGCTCGGGCCGAAGTCGCGCGAGGTCCATGCGCAGGCCGGGCGGCCGTCGGCAGACAGCAGCTTGATCGGGAAGGGCGGCGGAAAGTTGGCGACCGCGTGCTCCATGTGCACCGTCTCGGGCGCGAGCGCGAGCATCAGCGCGGTCTCGGAATGGCCCGCGTGCATCGCGAGCTTCTTCTCCTGCTCGCTGACCTGCTTGCTGGCCGCGCTCGGCAGGCGCGACACGCCGTGCGGCACCACCACGAAGTCGCCGTGGCGCAGGCGCAGCTCGCGCGCCGCCATCTCCAGCACCTGTGGCTGGCCGCCGTGGCCGTTGGCGAACAGCAGCTTGCGAAAGCCCGAGCGGTAGACCGACTCGCCGATCTCGATCACGGTCGACAGCAGCGTGGTGCCGGTCAGCGTCATCGTGCCGGGGAAGTGCAGGTGCTCTTCCGACTTGCCATACGTGATGGTCGGCAGCGCGAAGGCGCGCACCTCGGCGGGGAGCTTCTCGAGTGCCTTGCCCATCACGCCCGAGCAGATCACGCTGTCGACCGAGCAGGGCAGGTGCGGGCCGTGCTGCTCGATCGCGCCGCAGGGCAGCACGATGACGGTGTTCTCGCGATCGGGCAGCGCCGCGATCTCGGTCCAGCTCAGGTAGGGCAGGAAGCGGTGGGGCGGGATGTAGCCGTGGAGCATGGGAGGGTCTTTCTGGAGGAGTCGTTATCGGGGGAGGAACGGCGCAGGGTCGCCCTGCGTGATGCGGCCTTCCCGCAGCACCACGCGGCCTGCGGTGCGCGAGGGCCAGCCGTGGCGGTCGGCCTGTGTGAACAGCACCAGGTCGGCGCCCTGGCCCACCAGCGTGGGTTGGGCGGCCGGGGCTTCGCGCCGCAGCCAGTCGCTGCGGCATAGCGCCTGCGACCAGTCGTCGAAAGGCTCGTCGAGCTGCGCCACCAGCGCGGCCGTGCCCAGCGCCTCGACCGGGTCGAAGCTGCCGACGCGGCAGAAAGGGTCCTGCACGTTGTCGCTCGCGAACAGCAGCGGAATGCCGCGCTCGCGTGCTTCCTTCACCAGCGTGATGCCGCGCAGGCGCGGCGTGCGGCCGGTGACGGCGTCCTGCAGCAGCAGGTTGGTGGCGGGCAGCGACACCACGGTGATCGGCGCACGCGCCACCGCGTCGAGCGTGGCGAGGGCCTGCGCCTCGGGCTGGGCCGCGAGCGCGCAGATGTGGCCGCAGACCACGCGGCCTTCGTAGCCGATCTCGGCCAGGATGCGCGCGGTGGTCTGCAGGCCGACGGCAGAGGCGTTGAGCTCCTCGTCGACATGCAGGTCGATGTCGAGATCGCAGGCCTGCGCCGACACCAGCAGGTTGCGCAGCGCGTTCTCGCTCCAGTTGGTGGAGTGCACGAAGCCGCCGAGCAGCGCGTGCGGCCCCGTGGCCTTCACCTGCTTGGCGAGGCGCATGGCCTGCGCGGCGTCTTCGAAGAGCGGCAGCTTGATGAGGCTCACCTGCTCCAGCCGAACCCGGCCGGCCCACTCCTGCGCCAGCTCGGCCATCACCGGCCAGGCCATGGGCACCGATTCGGGCTCCCACCAGTCGACGTGCGTGCGCAGGTGCGCGGTGCCGCATTCCCAGGCCCACTGCAGGCCGCGCGAGGCGCGCTCGCGCACGTCGGCGGGTGTCCAGTGCACGCGGTCGGCGAGCATCGCGTCGATGGCGCCGAGCAGGCCGGGCTGCACCTGTTTCATGCGCGGCAGGGTGAAGGCCTTGTCCAGGTGCGTATGGGCGTCCACGAAGCAGGGCAGGGCCAGGGCACCGGCGAGGTCCCAGGCGTCGGGCGGCGGCGGCACGGCGGCGACGGCCGGCTCGACCGATCGCACGCGGCCCGCCTCGATCGCGATGCGCGCGAGCTCCGGCACGCCGTCGCGCTGCGGCCAGCCTGCAGGCAGCAGCCAGCGCGGCAGCCGCACGTTGGAAAGGATCGACGGCGCGCTCATGCGAAACGCGCCATCGCCTGGCCCACGCGTGCCATGAAGCGCTTGAGCTGGGGCTCGGTCGCGACGTTCATGTGATAGTGGGCGTGGTAGTCCACCCTGGCGCGCTGGCCGGTCAGCCGCTTCATGTAGCGCGTGACGATCTTGCGCGGCGGGTCGCCCATGTACATGGCCATCCAGCGCGGCCGCCCGTAGGTGACGACGGCGCTGATGCGCTTGATGTGCGTGAGCATCGGCTTGACGTTGGCCGGGTCGCTGATGTCGAAGGCCACGCCCGGCATGAAGAGCCGGTCGAAGTAGCCCTTGAGCATCGCCGGCAGGCCGAAGCACCAGGTCGGGAAGCAGAACACGATCCCCTCGGCCCACTGCAGCCGCTCCACGTAGGGCTTCAGCGGCAGCTGGTTGGAAGGCACGTCGTGGTAGCCCAGGCGCTCCTCGCGCGAGAGCACGGGGTTGAAGCCTTCGGCGTAGAGGTCGCAGTCGTCCACCTCGTGCCCGGCCGCGCGCAGGTTCTTCAGAACCTCCTGATGCAGGGCGGCGTGGAAGCTGGTTTCGACCGGATGGCAGTAGACGACGAGCACGCGCATGGTGTGTTTGACCGCTTAATCAGAGCAAGTGGTCAGGTTATGCAAGCGACGTGCCAGTGCCGCCGCACCGCCTTGGGGCGGCGTGGTGAGGGCGCGACGGAAGTGTCGAGAAGGTGCGGGGAGGGTGGCCGAATTCCGTAACAAAAGTCACGCAAGGCCGGAAAACGAGTGCGCAGACGGCCGGATTTCGGTCGCCTCGTAACAACAATTCACTCTTTCTTCCAATTGTTAACTAAAATTCACAGTCCAAATCTGTGAACTTTGGGCCTCATTTCTCTCTTCATCAACCGTTCGATACCCGAGAGTCCGTCCTCATGAAAAAACCTTCCCTCATCGTTGCTGCTGTTCTTGCAGTCACCACCAGCGCAGTTTTGGCAGCCACGAGCCCGGCCACTGCCACGTTCCAGGTTCTGATCACCGTTGCCAAGGCTTGCTCGGTGACGGCGGGCTCGGGCTCCAACATCAACTTCAACACGGTCGATTCCTCCGCCACCAACCTGAGCGCCAGCAGCAATATCAGCGTGACCTGCTCCAAGTCGACGCCCTACAACATCGGCCTGCTGCCCTCGAACAACAGCTCCACCGGCGCCGGCGCCATGGGCAATACGGGCACTGACACCATCCCCTACCAGCTGCGCTCGGTGAGCGCCACCGGTGCGATCTGGGGCAGCACGGCCACTTCCACCTCGGTTGGCAACGGCGTGGCCGGCACCGGCACCGGTTCGGCCCAGTCGATCCCGGTGTGGGCTACGGTCGCGAGCGTCAACGTGACGCCTGGCTCCTACTCCGACACCGTGACCGTCCAGGTCAACTACTGATCGATCGCCTGACCGTGCACCGCCTGCTGCGCCACACCCTTGCCCTCGCGTTCGCCCTGCTGGCGCACGCGGCCGCTTCGGCCAGCGGGCTGCAGGTCTCGCCGGTCACGCTGACGCTGCAGGCCACGCAGAACGCCGACGGCCTGTGGCTCAGCAACACCGGCGACGACGTGGTGCACGCGCAGGTGCGGGTCTATCAATGGTCGCAGGAAGACGGCAACGAAAAGCTCACGCCGTCGCGCGAGCTCCTCGTGAGTCCGCCGATGGTGCAGCTGGCGCCTTCCTCGCGGCAACTGATCCGCGTCATCCGCACGGGCGTTCCGCCCGGCGCGGTCGAGAATTCCTACCGGGTCATCATCGACGAGCTGCCCGTCGAGATGAAGGAGAAGAAGGGCCTGCAGCTGGTGCTGCGCTACTCGGTTCCCATCTTCATCGCGCCCGCCGGCGCACAGTCGGCCGCGCCCCAGCTGAGCTGGTCGCTGCGCCGCGAAGGCAGCCAGGCGATGCTGGAAGTCGCCAACGGCGGCGGCATGCACGCCCAGCTTGCCGATCTGGATTTTGTCGATGCCGCCGGCAAGCGCACCCCGGTGCACGGCGGCCTGATGGGCTACGTGCTGCCGGGCGCGAGCATGCGTTGGCCCCTGAAGACACCCGCGGAAGCCTTTGCCTCCGGCGGCGTCCTGGAAACGAAGATCAATGGCAACGCGACGCAGGAAAAGATCCCGCCACTTCCACGCGTCCGCTGAGCGTCTGCTTCCACTGCTGCTTCTGTCGGGTCTGGCGTCATTCGGCGCTCAGGCCGAGAAGGCTGCAGCCGAACAGGGGCCCTGGCTGGTCGCATCCGCGGCCGAAGGCGACATCTCAGGCCCTGGCGGCAGCGACCTCTACCTGGAACTGAGCCTCAACGGCAACCCGCAGGGGCTGGTGCATTTCGGCCTGCGCGGCCGCGAACTCTGGGCCAGCGCCTCCACGCTGCGGCAGCTGGGTTTCATCCTGCCGCCGGGCGTGTCCGACCCGGTGAGGCTCGACGGCCTTCCCGGCGTGAAGATCGCCTTCGACGCCGCGCGCCAGAGCCTGGCCATCAACGCTTCCGCCGAGGCGCTGCGCCTGCCCACGACAGTGGTCGACACCTCGACCATCGCCACGCCCAAGGCCAGCGCCTCGCCCGGCCTGCTGCTGAACTACGACCTCTACGGCACGCAGGGCCGGGGCAACAGCACCAGCCTCAACGCGCTCGCCGAAGTGCGCGCCTTCAGCGGCAGCAGCGTGTTCACCAGCACGATGATGTCGCGCGCCTACCGCTCCGACAACGAGGACTGGAAGCACGACTCGGTGCGCCTGGACACCACCTGGAGCCAGTCCTTCCCCGACGACATGCTCACGCTGCGCGTGGGCGACACCACCACCGCGTCGCTGCCGTGGTCGCGCTCCACGCGCATCGGCGGCATCCAGCTCTCGCGCAACTTCTCGCTGCAGCCCTATCGCACGACGACGCCGCTGCCGGCGTTCCTGGGGGCGGCCGCGCTGCCGTCGCAGGTGGAGCTCTACATCAACGGCCTGCGCCAGTACACCGGCCAGGTCCCGGCCGGGCCCTTCCAGCTGAACACCGTGCCGAGCATCAACGGCGCAGGCAACGCGCAGGTGGTGCTCACCGACGCCTTCGGCCGCGCCACCACGCTCGACTTCTCGCTGTACGACACCCAGCGCCTGCTGCAGGAGGGCCTGTCCGACTGGTCCGTCGACCTCGGCATGGTGCGCAGGAGCTACGGCCTGCGCTCGAACGACTACGGCAGCGACCCCGCCGCCACCGGCACCTGGCGCTACGGCGTGAGCAACAGCTTCACGCTGGAGGCCCATGGAGAGACCACCAAGGGGCTGGTCAAGGGCGGCGTCGGCGGTGCGTGGCTCCTCGGGCAGAGCGGCGTGTTCACCGGCGCCGTGGCGCACAGCAGCTATCGCGGCGAGCAGGGCTCGCTGCTCAACCTGGGCTACAGCTGGCGCGACAACCAGTTCAACTTCGCGGTCGAGGGCACGCGCACGCGCGGCGAGTACCGCGACGTCGCGTCCCTGTATGGCAGTGCGCCGCCGCGCGGCTCGGGCCGCGCGTCGATCGGCTACAGTACCAAGGACTTCGGCAGCTTCGGCCTGAGCTATCTCTACCTGCGTTATCCGGCGCAGGAGGCGACGCGCCTGGCCAGCGTCTACTGGTTCCGCGCCATCGGGAAGAGCGCCTCGATGAACGTGAGCCTCAACCAGAACCTGGACAACCGCCGAGAGCGCAGCCTCTTCGTCGGATTCACCTGGGCGCTGGACGGCAACATCACGGCCAGCGTCGGCGTCCAGCGCGACCGCGACCAGACCGTCTACACCGCCGACGCGCAGAGCTCGGCACCGGGCGACGGCGGCATCGGCTGGCGCGCGGGCCTGCGCCAGGGCGGCGGCCAGAACGGCGGGCAGGCCGAGATCGACTACCTCGGGCGCTACGGCCGCGCCATGGCCGGCATCAGCGTGCTCGGCGAAAGCCGCTTCGCCTACGCCGGCGCCACCGGCTCGATCGCGTTCATGGGCGGCCAGCCCTTCGCGTCCCGGCGCATCGACGACGGCTTCGCGGTGGTCTCCACCGACGGCATCGCCGGCGTGCCCGTGAAGCTGGAGAACCGCGACATCGGCACCACCGACGACAGGGGCATGCTGCTGGTGGCGCCGCTGCGCTCCTACCAGAACAACCAGCTGTCCATCGACCCGATGCAGCTGCCGCCCGACGTGAGGATCGAGCGCGTGCGGACCCTGGCGACGCCGAGCGACCGCGCCGGCACGCTGGTGCGCTTCGGCATCACGCCGATCAGCGCCGCCGCGCTGCTGCTGGTGGACGAGGCGGGCAAGCCGCTGCCGCTGGGCAGCCGCGTGCGCGCCAACGGCCAGGGCGGCGAGCCGGCGCTGGTCGGTTTCGACGGCGCCGTGTACCTGGAATCGCTGCAGCCCCACAACACGCTCGACGTGCAGACGCCAGGCGGCGCCTGCCGCAGCAGCTTCGACTATCGCAAGGAAGGCGCGGCGATCCCGCAGATCGGGCCGCTGCGCTGCGCCAGGGAGGCCAAGACACCATGACCACCATGACGAGTCATCCGAACCGCATCCTGCGGGCCCTGCGCCTGCCCGTGCTCTGTGCGCTTCTATGGCTGCTCTCGGCCGGCAGCGCCCACGCATCGATCAACTGCACCGCGTCGATGACGGCTGTGGCCTTCGGCACGGTCGACCTGGTGGCCGGCACCGCCACGCCCGCCAACGCCACGCTGACCTACACCTGCACCAAGAGCGGCAACAACAACACCACGGAGTACGCCAGGGTCTGCTTCAACATCGGCGACGGCAACGAGGGCCTGACGAACTTCAACCCGCGCGTGATGAAGAACGGCGCCGGAGACAGCCTGAAGTTCCAGCTCTTCCAGGGGACGAGCAACACGATCTGGGGCTCGAACGGCAACGCGGCGGTGCCCAATCCGTACACCATCAACATCAGCATCCCCGCCCGGTCCACCACCGTCTCGGGGTCCGCCACCATGCGCGGGGAACTGCTCGCGGGCCAGTCCACGGCGCCTCCGGGCTCTTACCAGGACAACTTCTCCGGCATCCATACCTCGATCACGCTGACCTCGAGCACCAACGCCCCGCCGACCAACTGCGGCGGCTCGACGCTGTCGGACCAGTTCGCCTTCATCGTGAGCGCGACCATCTCGAAGAGCTGCGTCGTCACGGCCGATCCGCTGAACTTCGGCACCGTCTCGGGCCTGCCGGGCGGGGGCAACGTCGACCAGGTCGGCACAATCTACGTCACCTGCACGACGCCCACCGGCTACACGGTGGCGCTCACGCCGTCCAACAACGTGTCCAACGGGGCCGGGGCGATGACGCCGACGGGGGGCGTGCCCGGCAACACCGACACCGTGCCCTACCAGCTCTACCGCAACTCCAACCGCACGCTCGTCTGGGGCAGCGTCACGGGCACCAACACCTTCGCGGGCACGGGCAGCGGCCTGGTCCAGGCGCTGCCGCTCTACGGCCGCGTCCTCGGCGCCAGCACCAACGTGCGGCCGGACAGCTACATGGACGTGGTCACGGTCGCCGTGACCTACTGAGCCCGGGCCGCGCCCTGCGGCCGAACGCGACGCGACGACGAGATGGGACGGGACGCCCTCTGACAAAGAAATGCGGACGGTGCGTGAAGAATGACCCGGACAGGCTTCATTTTTCCGCAACTTTGCCGATAAGCCTGGCTGGGCATCGACCCGATGCCTCCCCAGGTTGCGACGAGAGGAGTTCCCATGCCCGGAAACTGGCGAACTGCGAGGGCGGCCGCGCTGCGGTCGCCGCGAACGGCATCCCCGCGGGGGGCCGCGAGCACGCTGCTGCTCCTGCTGTTGCCCTTGCAGCTGCAGCTCAGTTCCGCCGAGCCCGTGCGCGACGCCCAGAGAGCCACGGGCCGCTTCGACATCTCCATCAGCGTCCTTCCGACCTTCGAGGTGCGCGAGATCAGGCCGGTCCAAGGCGGGCACGAGTACCGCGTCTGGACCAACATGGCGTCGGTGACCATCAAGGGCCGCGAATACCGGTTCGACAAGGTCGGAGAGGCGACCATCATGGTGCCCGGCGCAGCAGCCGACGGCCGAGAGAGCCTCGGTGCCGGCTGGCAGCGCGCGGTCGGCGCGATGGCGCCGGCCCCGGGCGACACGTCGCCGCAGGCATCGAGCACGCCTGCCGGCGACGGTAGCAACGCGACGCGGGTCACGGTCACCTACTAGGACCGGTCGGGCTCCGATTGGGCGAGGCGCCGGCCCCGCCCCTGCTCCCCAACCCTGAATTTCCTGCCGTTCCCGCCGATATCCGGAGACCGGGCGCCGATTGCGCGCCCCATCTCACGTCCCTGCGACGGACAACGGAAAAGGCTTCATGAAGGGACATCGGCTTCGACCGGCGCGCGCCGCCATGGCCGCAGCGATGGTGCTCGCGCCGCTGGCGTGTGCGGCGGAGAGCAGCGCCGGCACGAGCGCCGCGACGGCACGGGTGCGCCTTGTGGTGGTCGTGCCGCCGGTGTTCCAGGTACTGCGAGCCACGCAGACCGCTGGGGGGATCGACTACCTGGTCTGGACCAACATGAGGTCCATCACCATCGGCGGCCGCGAGCATCGCTTCGCCCGGCCCGGCGAGAACACCGTGCACGTACCCGCGGTGCCCGCGGGTGCTTGGGTGGTGCACGGTCTCTAGGCGGCGCGCATCGCTTGCCCGCGCCGCCGCGGCGCACGGGTCAGTTGCAGTACTGCGCGTTGCCGCTGGTCTCGAGCGGCGCCGGAGGATCGGCCAGGAACTGCTGGACCGGAACCACCGACGCGTTGCAGGCTTCGTCGGTGCGGATGTCGAAGACATGCCAGAAGTCCGTGCTGCCGCTTTCGCCTGCGGGCGGCGAGAAGACCGTCTGTGCGCCGCGGTTGCTCACCTCGACCCGGGCGGGCGAACCGGTCTGCCCCGGATCGAAGGTGCCCGAGTAGTTGCGGACATAGAAGCGGTAGGTGCGGTTCTTGGCCAGCTTGGCAAAGGTCGTGACTTCGGGGCCGAAGCTGTCCACGTCGTCCACGTCGAGCGCGATGAACGGCGCCGCAGCGAGGCTGCCCTTGCTGCTGTAGTAGACGTGCTCGTCAGCGTTTGCGCCCAGCGTGTGCGAATCGAGGTCGCGCGGGCGCTCGCCCCAGGTCAGCTTGATCGACAGCGCCGAGCGCGTGAGCTGGAGACAGTCGCCCAGCGAGATGTCCTGGTCCCCGGCTTCGACCGTCGGGGAATTGGAGATCTCGCTCGCGGTGGTGGCGACCACGAAGGCCGAGCTCGAACGCTTCACGGCGACCGAGAACTCGCCGTTTGCATTCGTCAGCGTCGATGCCAGGCCGGTGTACGACTTGCCTTCGGACGCCACCAGCGCACCTGCGACCCGTGCGCCCGCCGCGTCCTGCACGCAGCCATTGATGCGCACGGTGTTGTAGATCTGGTCGGCGTTCCAGGTGGTGAAGTGCGTCACCGTGCCTTCGTAGTACTGGTCGGGCGCCGTGCCCTGCAGCGTGGCGGAGCCCTCCTGCACCCACAGGCCCGTGGTCGTGTTGTAGAAGAACAGCGGCACCGACGCAGGCAGCGTGCCGCTGCGTGAGGACGGTGCGATGCGCACCGTCGCGCTGGTGCCCGCGCCCAGGTTCAGCGGCGTGCCGTCGGCGTCCGTGAAGCTGGCGTCGAGCGCGCCGAAGCTCTCCATCGGCGCGCTGCCGCCCTCCGCCGCGGCCAGATAGTTGCCGGGCATCACATTGACGTCGTTGGCCGGTGCGATGGGCGTCACACGCGCGGTCACCAGTCCACCGGGCGCGCTGCCATCGGGGCGGCGAAGCGAGTTGGCGCTCAGGCGAACCATCGCGGTCGAGCCCGGAACGACCACGTCGTGCGCCGATTGCCCGTCGAAGGTCTCCGTCACTGCCACGGGAAGCATCGGCACGTTGACCACCGTCGATGCACCCGATCCGGCGAGCGCGGCCGTGGCCCGGCTCTGCGGCACCATGCCGCTCTTCGAGAAGCTCAGCAGCACCGACGCATTCGGCGGAATTTCGGTCAGCGAGTAGCCGCCATCGGCGTCCGTCACGGCGGAGACGCCCGCGGCAGTGACCGTGACCTGCGCGACCCCCCGGCCGTCGAGGGCATTCGTCACGCGGCCGCTGACCTTCGCGTTGCTCTGCTGCGGCGGTGGCGGCGGGGGAGGAGGCGGTGGCGGCGGCTCGTTCTGCTGGGGCGGGGGCAGGGCGACGAAGCCTGGGCCTCCGTCACCTCCGCCGCAAGCTGCCAGGGCCGCAACCGTCGTGATCGCGGCAAGGAAAAATCTGATCTTCATGGTCCCTCTTCTCCTGTGTATTCGTGATTCGCCGTCATGAGACAACCTGGACAGCGAAGCGTGCGAAGGTAGGCGCGCGGGCTCGCCGAACACAGTGCACAAAGTCACTGCGTGGCAGGAGGCCGCAGGAAGACCCGCAGAGGGTTAAGAAGAAAGGATTGGCTGCGCGCGCAGCCGGCGCTCAGGCCTCGATGCCGCAGCCGTGCAGCACGAAGGCCACCAGCTCGCGCCCTATGGGCTCGCGGTCGAAGGGCGCGTCGGGCGGCAGGCCGAGCATCACGCGGGTCTGGATCGCGTAGTCGGCGTAGCTCTGCGTCATGGCCCAGATGTGCATCAGCAGGAAGCGCGCGTCGAGCGGGCGCATCTGGCCGCGCGCGATCCAGCCGTTGATGACGTCGATCTTCTTCTGCGTCCAGGCCCTGGCGTTGGGCCAGTAGCGGTCGAGGTTGCGCCCGCCGTCGAGGATCTCGCGGGTGAAGATGCGCGAGATCTCGGGGCTGTCGATGGCGTGGTCGAGCTTCTTGCGGATGTAGTCGCCCAGCACCGTGGCCGGGTCGCTCGCGTCCTCGAAGGAGAACACCACCTTCCAGGCATGCAGCACCTGCATCAGCAGCTCCTCGTAGAGCTCTTCCTTGCCGGCGATGTAGTAGTGCAGCTGGGGCTTGGTGAGGCCGGCGCGCGCCGCGATGGCCTGGGTCGAGGTGCCCTTGAGGCCGTGCAGGCTGAACTCGGTGACGGCCGCGGTGCGGATCGCGGCCATGATGCGTTCGCGCCCGGGCCTGGCGCGCGACAGGGGCCCGTCGGGCGCGGGCATTTCCTGGGCGGTCGAGACGGGGAGGGCGGCGGGGTCGGCGTTCATGGTGGCGGGTGGGGCACGGCCTGGTGCGTTCGTGCGCGCGGTCGATGGTAATACCACTGGTGCCCCGCGCATGACCGCATGCCATGCCGGCATGATCGGGCAGGGCATGCGGGCACGGTTCCTGTATCTTCCTCGCCGCCCCAGGGTGAATCGACATTCAAACGCGGCCGCGTTGGTCCGCCTTGCACCCGGATGCGCGGAGGGCGGCGCAGGCCAGAGTCATCTCTGGTCAAGCCGACCGACAAAGCAGGCGGGTGCAAGGCGGGCCAACCCGCAGGGAAGGACGAATGTCGATTCACCCTGGAAAGATTCACCTCAACACAGGAGTTCTCCATGTACCTTTCTCCCCGTTTCCGTGCCTTCGCGGCCGGGGCTGCTCTGCTGGCCGCCAGCGTGATCGCGCAGGCCCAGCAGGCGCTGCCCAACGTGGTGATCCTCGCCACCGGCGGCACCATCGCCGGGGCCGGCGCCTCGGCCGTCAACAGCGCCACCTACGCGGCCGCCAAGGTCGGCGTCGAGAAGCTGATCGCCGGGCTGCCCGAGCTCTCCAAGGTCGCCAACGTGCGCGGCGAGCAGGTGTTCCAGGTCGCATCGGAAAGCCTGACCAACGACAACCTGCTGACGCTGGCCAAGCGCGTGTCGGCGCTGTCGAAGCAGTCGGACGTGGACGGCATCGTCATCACCCACGGCACCGACACGCTGGAAGAAACCGCCTACTTCCTCACGCTGACCGTGCACACCAACAAGCCGATCGTGGTGGTCGGCTCGATGCGCCCGGGCACCGCGCTGTCGGCCGACGGCGCGCTCAACCTGTACAACGCCGTGAACGTGGCCGGCAGCAAGGACGCGATGGGCAAGGGCGTGCTCGTGACGATGAACGACAACATCGACACCGGCCGCGACGTGAGCAAGAACGTCAACATCAAGACCAACGCCTTTTCCAGCCAGTGGGGCCCGCTGGGCATGATCGTCGAGGGCCGCAACTACTGGTTCCGCGCGCCGGTGAAGCGCCACACCATGAACTCGGAGTTCGACATCGACAGCATCACCGCGCTGCCGCCGGTGGAGATCGCGATGGGCTACGAAGGCGTGAGCTCGGTGGCCATCGACGCCATCGCCAAGAGCGGCGCCAAGGCGCTGATCCACGGCGGCACCGGCAACGGCTCGGTGGCTGACCGCATCGTTCCGAACCTGCAGAAGGCCCGCGCCGACGGCGTGATCGTGATCCGCAGCGCCCGCGTGCCCGACGGCTTCGTGATCCGCAACGCCGAGCAGCCCGACGACAAGTACGACTGGGTGGTGGCGCACGACCTGCGCCCGCAGAAGGCGCGCATCCTCGCGATGGTCGCCCTGACCAAGACGAACAACACCAAGGAACTGCAGCGCATCTTCTGGGAGTACTGATCTCCCCCGGCCTGCTCGCCTCGTGGTGTTCAGGCCAGCGCGCGCCGCAGCCGGCGGTGGCGCGCGTATTCCAGGCCGCCCACGCACACGAGCAGCCAGGCCAGGCCGGTGAGCAGACCGGCCACCACGTCGCTTGCGAAGTGCACCTGCAGGAAGATCCGGCTGCAGGCGATGGTGACGATGGCGCCCGCGGCCGCCATCGCACCCGGCACATGCCAGCGCACCGGCAGGGTGCGCAGCAGCAGGTACAGCAGCATCCCGTAGCTCACGATCGCGCCCGCGCTGTGGCCGCTCGGGAAGCTGTAGCTCGTCTCCAGCGCCAGGCCGTGGTCGTGGATCGGGCGGGCCCGCGCGAAGATCTGCTTGAGCGCCGGGTTCAGCAGCACGATGCCGACCAGCGCGAGCACCCAGCCCAGCGCCAGTCCGCGATGCCGGTGCCGCCACAGCACGGCGGCCACCAGCACGCACACCGGCCCGAGGAAGGCCGCGTCTCCCAGGTGCGTGACCCAGCTGAACACCACCAGCGCGGCCCGCGGCAGGTTCGCGGCGATGGCGTCGGTCAGGGCGTGGTCAGCCTGGCCGAGCACATGGCCGTCGGCAATGTTCGAGGCGATCCACGCGAACAGGCTCGACGCCAGCAGGATCAGCACGAAGCCCGAGGCGAAGGCGAGCGCGATGCGCGGCTCGCTGGGCTCTTCGGCATCCTGCAGCCTGAAGTGGCGCTTCTGCAGCAGGTGGCAGGCCAGGCCTGCACCGAGCACCGAGGCCGCGAGCAGCGAGAGGAACCAGGGCAGCGCATGCGCACCGAGATTTCCGGCGAAAACGACAAGAGGCGCGAGGGAAGGGACGGAAGAAAGGGAGGCTTCGAGCGGCATGCGGCGCACCCTAAGGCCGCGCTGCCCGGCTGGCAAGGGAAAGGCCGAATACTTCGGCGCAGCCGAAGGCCTTGTCGCGCGCCACGTAGTCCCACCGTTCCACGCGGCAGGCGCGGGGGCCTTCGGCGATGTCCGAGCGCACCACGTTGATCGAGTTGGGGTGTCCCGCGCGCACCCGCCGCGACACGGCAGTACCCGCCTGAATCGCCCACGCCGTGCGCGCGCAGCCCGCGAAGGCGTCGTGCAGCGGCCGCACGAAGGGCAGGTGGATGTGTCCGCCCAGGATCATGTCGGCCCCCGCCGCGCACCAGCGCGCCACGGCTTCCTCGCGCCCGTGCAGGCGGTTGCCCAGGTCGCGCGTGCGCGTGACCATCACCGGCTGGTGCGTCACCACCACCCGCAGCTGCGTAGGCGAGGCCGCCTCGAGCAGCCGCGCCACGCGTTCGACCTGCGCGGGCGAGACCGCGCCGTCTTCGTGCCGGTACCAGCGCGTGGTGTTGACCGCGGCCACCAGCCATCGGGGCGAGTCGAACACCGGCTCGAGATCGTCGCCGAAGGCCCGGCGGTAGCGCGCATACGGCGCGAACACGCGCGCCGCCAGCTGGAACAGCGGAATGTCGTGGTTGCCCGGAATGGCCAGCACCGGTGCGCCCAGCCGGTCGGCGAAGGCCCGCGCCGCCGCGAACTGCGCCACGGTCGCGCGCTGGGTGATGTCGCCCGAGAGCACCACCAGCTCGGGCGCCAGCGCATGCGCCAGCCGCTCGAGCGCCTGCAGCACCTCGGGCTGCTCGGTGCCGAAGTGGGGGTCGGAGATCTGCAGCAGGCAGCTCATTCGCGCGCTGCCTCGAGTTCGGGCGCCGTCTCCTCCGGCCGCACCAGCCACAGCCGCTCGGGCGACACGCGGAACAGCAGCGGCATGTCGACCCAGCCGATCTCGCCGTCGGTCGCCACCTTCACGCGGCGCGGGCCGCGCTGCGCGAATGTCCGGCTCGCCTTGACGGTCAGCGACTCGAACGGAAAGGTCAGCACCTCGTCGGCGTCGCCCAGCCGCCCGAGCGCGCCGCGCACCAGCAGGCCCGGCATCGCCAGCGGTCCCACCGGCTTGAGCACGATGGCCGCCAGCTGTCCTTGCTCGGGCGCGTCGGCCTCGGGAATGCCGACCTGGTGCAGCTGCAACGGGTTGTTGCCGACGAACAGCGTCGGCGTGCGGATGTCGCGCTCCTTGCCGCGCCAGGCCATGCGCAGGTTCCAGTGCCGGTGGCCGCGCAGCATCGTCAGCAGTCCGGCGCCGAAGGCGATCCAGCGGCTGCGGCCGAAGCGCGACTTGTAGGTCTCGCGCTCCTCCAGCAAGTCGGCGTACAGGCCCATGCTGGCATTGACCAGGAACACGCGGTCGTTCACCAGCCCCACCTGCACCGGCCGCGGCCGCTCGGTCAGCAGGATCTGCAGCGCCTGCGCGGTGTCGCGCGGGATGCCGTGGGTGCGGCTGAAGTAGTTGAAGGTGCCCTGTGGCAGCACGCCGAAGGCGCAGCCGCTGCCCAGCGCGGCCTGCGCCACCGCGTTGATGGTGCCGTCGCCGCCCGCGGCCGCCACCACGCCGCCGGCCGCGCGCGCCCGCTCGACCGCCTCGCGCGCCAGCGCCTGCAGCCGGCCGGGTTCGTCGACCACGAAGATGCGCAGCCGCCGGCCGGCCGCGGCGCAGCCTTCCTCGATGACCCGGCGGGCCTCGGCCGCGTCCTCGCTGCCGGAGCCGGCGTTGAGCACGACGAAAAGGGGCGCGTCGGAAGAGGTCTCGGGCGTCTCGGGCACGGGCATGTCCAGGGATCTCGGGAAAACGGGTCGAAGGAAGGGGAGGATGGGCGCGCTCGGGCGGCGGTGCCGCCGCGCTCGGCGGGTGGGCAGTTGTCGCACCTCCCGCCCCGCGCCGCCAGCAGGCAACTTCCCGCCCCGCTGTGGGAGAGTTGCCCTCCGAACGTAAAATCGCCCGCTTTCGCGGCACGTCGCCGCGCTACCGTCCAATGTCCGGCCCCCTGCCGGCCAGCTTCATGTTGACCTTCCAGCAAATCATTCTCAAATTGCAGTCGTACTGGGCCGACAAGGGCTGCGCGCTGCTGCAACCGTACGACATGGAGGTCGGCGCGGGCACTTCCCATACCGCCACCTTCCTGCGCGCACTGGGCCCCGAGCCCTGGAAAGCGGCCTACGTGCAGCCCAGCCGCCGCCCCAAGGACGGCCGCTACGGTGAGAACCCCAACCGCCTGCAGCACTACTACCAGTACCAGGTCGTGCTGAAGCCGGCGCCCTCGAACATCCTCGAGCTCTACCTCGGCAGCCTCGAGGCCCTGGGCTTCGACCTCAAGAAGAACGACATCCGCTTCGTCGAAGACGACTGGGAGAACCCCACGCTCGGCGCCTGGGGCCTGGGCTGGGAGGTGTGGCTCAACGGCATGGAGGTGACGCAGTTCACCTACTTCCAGCAGGTCGGCGGCATCGACTGCAAGCCCATCACCGGCGAGATCACCTATGGCCTGGAGCGCCTGGCCATGTACCTGCAGGGCGTGGACAACGTCTACAACCTCACCTGGACCGACGGCCTGAGCTACGGCGATGTCTACAAGCAGAACGAGGTCGAGCAGTCGACCTACAACTTCGAGCACAGCGACGCCGAGTTCCTGTTCACCGCCTTCAACGCGCACGAGAAGCAGGCCAAGCACCTCATGGACGCCCAGCTCGCGCTGCCTGCCTACGAGCAGGTGCTGAAGGCCGCGCACAGCTTCAACCTGCTGGACGCGCGCGGCGCGATCAGCGTGACCGAGCGCGCCGCCTACATCGGCCGCATCCGCAACCTCGCGCGCAGCGTCGCGCAGAGCTACTACGACAGCCGCGAGCGCCTGGGCTTCCCGATGGCGCCGCGCGAGTGGGTCGCGCAGATCCCCCCGAAGAAGGCCGCCTGAGCGATGACGACCCCCATGAACAAGAACTCCCTCCTGGTCGAACTGTTTGTCGAAGAGCTGCCGCCGAAGGCATTGAAGAAGCTCGGCGACGCCTTTGCGGGCGTGCTGCGCGACCAGCTCGTGGCCCAGGGCCTGGCCGAGGCCGGCTCTGTGCTGACCTCCTACGCCTCGCCGCGCCGCCTCGCAGCGCACATCACGCACGTGGCCGACCGTGCCGCCGACAAGGCTGTGTCGCAGAAGCTCATGCCCGTGGCCGTGGGCCTCGACGCCTCGGGCCAGCCCACGCCCGCGCTGCTCAAGCGCCTGGGCGCGCTCGGCGCCGACGCCTCCGCCGTGCCTGGCCTCAAGCGCGCCATGGACGGCAAGGCCGAAGCCCTGTTCTACGAAAGCACCGCCAAGGGCGCCACGCTGGCCGAGGGCCTGCAGAAGGCGCTGGCCGAGGCGATCGCCAAGCTGCCCATTCCGAAGGTCATGAGCTACCAGCTCGAAACCGGCTGCGAGCTGCCGGGCTGGACCAGCGTGAGCTTCGTGCGCCCCGCGCACGGCCTCGTGGCGCTGCACGGCGACGCCGTGGTGCCGGTCGAGGCGCTGGGCCTGAAGGCCGGCCGCGAAACGCACGGCCACCGCTTCGAGGCGGCGGTCGATCCGGTCGTGCTGCGCGACGCCAACAGCTACGCGCTGCAGATGCAGGAAGACGGCGCCGTCATCGCCAGCTTCGAGGCGCGCCGCGCGGAGATCGCGCGCCAGCTCGCAGCGGCCGCGGTGACGGTCGGCGGCGGCTCGGTCCCGATCCAGGACGAAGCCCTGCTCGACGAAGTGACCGCGCTGGTCGAGCGCCCGAACGTGCTGGTCTGCAGCTTCGAGCGCGAGTTCCTCGAAGTGCCGCAGGAGTGCCTCATCCTCACGATGAAGGCCAACCAGAAGTACTTCCCGCTGCTCGACGCCTCGGGCAGGCTCACCAACAGGTTCCTCGTCGTCAGCAACATCAGCCCCGACGATGCGAGCGCGGTCATCGGCGGCAACGAGCGCGTGGTGCGCCCGCGCCTGGCCGACGCCAAGTTCTTCTTCGACCAGGACCGCAAGAAGTCGCTGGCCTCGCGCGTCGAGTCGCTGGGCAAGGTGGTCTATCACAACAAGCTGGGCACGCAGGGCGAGCGCGTGGAGCGCGTGATGCGCATCGCCCGCGGCATTGCGGACAAGCTCGGCGGTGCGAGCCTCGCGGCGCACGCCACGCAGGCCGCCCAGCTGGCCAAGGCCGACCTCGTGACCGACATGGTCGGCGAGTTCCCCGAGCTGCAGGGCATCATGGGCCGCTACTACGCCCAGCACGACGGCCTCGACGCTTCGGTGGCCGACGCCATCGAGGACCACTACAAGCCGCGCTTCGCCGGCGACGAGCTGCCGCGCAACAGCGTGGGCCTCGTTGTTGCGCTGGCCGACAAGCTCGAGACGCTGGTCGGCATGTTCGGCATCGGCAACCTGCCCACCGGCGACCGTGACCCGTTCGCGCTGCGCCGCCATGCGCTGGGCGTGATCCGCATGCTGATCGAGAAGGACCTTCCGCTGGGGCTCGACTCGCTGCTGCAGGAAACCGCCGCGCAGTTCGGCGGCATCGCCGGCTTCGAGAGCAGCCGCGCCACCGGCGAGCTGCAGGATTTCATCCTCGACCGCCTTGCCGGCAGCCTGCGCGAGCAGGGCGCCAGCGCGCAGGAAGTCGAGGCCGTGCTGGCCCCGCGCCCGCAACGCCTGGGCGAGGTGCCCAAGCTGCTGGCCGCCGTGCGCGCCTTCGCCGCCCTGCCGGCCGCAGCCGCACTGGCCGCCGCCAACAAGCGCATCGGCAACATCCTCAAGAAGGCCCCCGAGGCCGACGCGCACGTCAGCGAACTGCTGCTGCAGGAGCCCGCCGAGAAGGCGCTGCACGCGGCCATGGCACAGGTCGTGCCCGCCGCCAATGCGCAGTTCGAAGCCGGCGACTACACCGCTTCGCTGCAGACGCTGGCCGCGCTGCGCGAGCCGGTCGACGCCTTCTTCGACGGGGTGATGGTCAACGCCGAGCAGGCCGACCTGCGCCTGAACCGCCTGGGCCTGCTGATGTCGCTGCACGCCGCGATGAACCGCGTGGCGCAGCTAGAGCGGCTGGCCGTCTGAGCATTCTTCGTCCGGCAACACCACCATGGGCGGCACCGCCATGAAACTCGTCATCCTCGACCGCAACGGCACGATCAACGTGCACCGCGAAGACTTCGTGAAGAGCGACATCGAGTGGACGCCGCTGCCCGGTGCGCTGGAGGCCGTCGCGCGGCTCAACCATGCGGGGTGGCACGTGGTGATCGCGTCGAACCAGTCGGGCCTGGGCCGCGGGCTGTTCGACATGGCCTCGCTCAATGCGATGCACGCCAAGATGCACAAGATGCTCGCGGCCGTGGGCGGCAAGGTCGATGCGGTGTTCTACTGCCCGCACAGTCCCGACGAGAACTGCGACTGCCGCAAGCCCAAGCCGGGCCTGTTCCTGCAGATCGGCGACCGCTACGGCATCGATCTCCAGGGCGTGCCCACGTGCGGCGACAGCCTGCGCGACCTGCAGGCCGGCGCGGCCGCCGGCTGCGAGCCGCACCTGCTGCTCACGGGCATGGGCGCGGCCTGCCGCGGCGTCGATCCGCTTCCTCCCGAATACCCGGCGAACACGATGGTCCACGACGACCTCGCCGCCTTTGTCGATTTTCTGCTCGCGCGCGAAGCGCGGGATGCAATGCAGGTGGCTGTCTGATGGCGTTGTTCCGTTCCGTTCTCCACGCACTGTGGATGCTCGTCACCGTGGTGCCCTGGGGCATCATCATGTGCGTCAGCTCGCTCTGGAAGCGCGGCGTGCCGCTCTACTGGATGGCCGTGCGCTGGCTCGGCTGGGCCATCGGCGGCGCGCGCGTGCTGCTGGGCATCAGGACGCGCGTGAGCGGCATGGAGAACCTGCCGACCGACAAGCTCGCCGGCGCGGTCCTGCTGGTGAAGCACCAGTCCACGCTCGAGACCTTCCTGATGCCCACGCTGATGCCGCATCCGCTGGCCTACGTGTTCAAGAAGGAGCTGCTCTACATCCCCTTCTTCGGCTGGGCGATGGCGCGGCTGGACATGATCCACATCGACCGCAGCCAGCGCGCGCAGGCCTTCAACAAGGTGGTGAACCAGGGCCGCAAGCTGCTCGCGCAGGGCATCTGGATCATCATGTTCCCCGAGGGCACGCGCATCCCGCGCGGGCAGAAGGGCACCTACAAGAGCGGCGGCACGCGGCTGGCCTGCGAGACCGGCGTGCCGGTGATTCCCATCGCCGTGACCTCGGCCAAGGTGTGGCCGCGCAAGGCCTTCATCAAGCGTCCGGGCGTGGTCGACGTGTCCATCGGGCCGGCCATTTCCAGCGTGGGCCGCAAGCCCGACGAGCTGATGCGCGAGGTCGAGGAATGGATCGAGGCCGAGATGCGCCGCCTCGACCCCGAGGCCTACGTGAACAGCCCGCCCCAGCCCGCGCGGCAGGAAGCGGTGAGCTGAGCCCGGGCCGCCGCAAGAGAAGCACAGACGCCAGGAAGCCCGCCATGGGGGGACTGCTCCGGTTCACGATGGACCTGTTCGAAGGGCTGGGGAGCGAGTTCGCGCCCCCGGCGCCTGCGCCGGCACGTCCGCGCCGGACCAGGAAGCCCAAGCCGGCGGTTCCGCCCTCGGTGCTGCCCGACGCGGCCGTCCTGCCCCCTGAGCCCGTCGACCCGAGTGCGCCGCCCGCGGTGCCCCTGGCCGACACGCTGACGCTCGCGACCTTCGCGCATCCCCAGGCCACGCGTGAAGTGGTGCTGGGCTCGGCTCGCGTGGCCTACGAGTTCAAGCGCGGCAAGCGCAAGACCATCGGCTTCCTGGTGGGCGCGGAGGGGCTGTCGGTTCGCGCGCCGCGCTGGGTGGCGCTGCGCGACGTCGATGCGGCCATCCACGAGAAGTCGGACTGGATCCTGCGCAAGCTCAACGAGACGCGCCAGCGCCTCGCGCGGGTGGAAGCCACGCGCATCGAATGGAAGGACGGCGCGGCCTTTCCGTTCCTGGGTGAGCCGGTGGTGATGCGGCTCGATCCGAAGCACGGCTTCGCCAGCGTGGGCGGCACGCTGGATGCGGCCACCGATGAAGGCGCGCCGCGCGTCCTGCGGCTGGCCGTCTCGCAGAACGCCGAGCCCTCGCAGATACGCGACGCTGCGCAGGCCTGGTTGATGCGCCAGGCGCGCAAGCTCTTCATCGAGCGGCTGGACCATTTCGCGCCGCTGCTGGGCGTGCAGTGGCAGAAGCTGTCGCTCTCCAATGCCGCCACGCGCTGGGGCAGCGCCAGCGCCGACGGGTCGATCCGGCTCAACTGGCGGCTGATCCACTTCCGGCTGCCGGTGATCGACTACGTCGTCGCGCACGAGCTGGCCCACCTGCGGGTGATGGACCACTCGCACCGCTTCTGGGAAACGGTGGAGAGCGTGCTGCCCGACTACGACGCGCTGCGCAAGCAGCTCAAGGACGAGGCGGTTCCGCGCTGGAACTGAGGCTGAGGCCGGGGCTCCCCTGCCTCGGATCAAGGCTTCAGGGCACGGCCTTGATGGGGATGTACATCTCGCCCCCGCCGGCCATGAACTCCTTCGACTTCTCCTCCATGCCTTCGCTCATGGCCTGATCCTCGGCCACGCCCTTCTTCGCGGCGTACTCGCGCACCTCCTGCGTGATCTTCATCGAGCAGAACTTGGGGCCGCACATCGAGCAGAAGTGCGCCACCTTGCTCGAATCCTTCGGCAGCGTCTCGTCGTGGAATTCGCGCGCGGTGTCGGGGTCCAGGCCCAGGTTGAACTGGTCCTGCCAGCGGAACTCGAAGCGCGCCTTGCTCAGCGCGTCGTCGCGCGAGCGAGCACCCGGATGGCCCTTGGCCACGTCCGCCGCGTGCGCGGCGATCTTGTACGCGATGATCCCCTGCTTCACGTCGTCGCGGTCGGGCAGGCCCAGGTGCTCCTTCGGCGTCACGTAGCAGAGCATCGCGGTGCCGGCCCAGCCGATCATGGCCGCGCCGATGGCGCTGGCGATGTGGTCGTAGCCCGGCGCGATGTCGATGGTCAGCGGGCCCAGCGTGTAGAACGGCGCCTCGTGGCAGTGCTTCAACTGCTCGTCCATGTTCGACTGGATCATGTGCATCGGCACGTGGCCGGGCCCTTCGATCATGGTCTGCACGTCGTGCTTCCACGCGACCTGCGTGAGCTCTCCCAGCGTGCGCAGCTCGGCGAACTGCGCCTCGTCGTTGGCGTCGGCGCCCGAGCCCGGGCGCAGGCCGTCGCCGAGCGAGAAGCTCACGTCGTAGGCCTTCATGATGTCGCAGATGTCCTCGAAGTGCGTGTAGAGGAAGCTCTCCTTGTGGTGCGCGATGCACCACTTGGCCATGATCGATCCGCCGCGCGACACGATGCCCGTCATGCGGTTGGCCGTCAGGTGGATGAAGGGCAGGCGCAGGCCGGCGTGGATGGTGAAGTAGTCGACGCCCTGTTCCGCCTGCTCGATGAGCGTGTCGCGGTAGATCTCCCAGGTGAGGTCCTCGGCCACGCCGCCCACCTTCTCGAGCGCCTGGTAGATGGGCACGGTGCCGATCGGCACCGGGCTGTTGCGCACGATCCAGTCGCGCGTGGTGTGGATGTTCTTGCCGGTGGAAAGGTCCATCACGTTGTCCGCGCCCCAGCGGATGGCCCACACCAGCTTCTCCACTTCCTCCTCGATGCTCGAGGTGACGGCCGAGTTGCCGATGTTGGCGTTGATCTTCACCTTGAAGTTGCGGCCGATGGCCATCGGCTCGACTTCGGGGTGGTTGATGTTGGCCGGGATGATCGCGCGGCCGCGCGCCACCTCGTCGCGCACGAACTCGGGGGTGATGATGCGCGGGATGCTCGCGCCCATCGGGTTGCCCGCCACGCGCTTCGCGCGTTCCTCGTTGGCGAGGTATTCGGCCATCCACTCGCGCTTGCCGTTCTCGCGCAGGGCCACGTATTCCATCTCGGGCGTGACGATGCCGCGGCGCGCGTAGTGCATCTGCGTGACGTTGGAGCCCGACTTCGCGCGGCGCGGCGTGCGCTGCAGCGCCGAGGCGCCGGCGCGCAGTTCGGCCAGGCGCTGGGCGTCGCGGTCCTCGTTCTTCGCGCCATCGTCCAGCGCGTGGTGCACGCGGCCTTCGTAGCTCTCGGTGTCGCCTCGTTCGGCGATCCACGGTCCGCGCACGTCGGGCAGGCCGCGGCGCACGTCGATCTCGACCTTCGGGTCGGTGTAGGGGCCGGAGGTGTCGTAGAGCGAGACGGTCTCGCCGTTGGTCAGCTGCACGTCGCGCACGGGCACGAACAGGTCGGGCCGGCTGCCCGGGATCACGCACTTGTGCGACGCGGGAAAGGGCTCGCGCGTGAGCGTGAGCAGCGAGGTGAACTTGTCGGGGGCATTCATCGGAGGCACTCCTTGTGGACAGAAAGGGTGCTCCGCAATCGCTCGGTGGCCTTCGGCAGAAGCCCGTCACGGAAGGTGGACGGACCGAAGTCAGGGAGTGCAGCTCTTCTTACGCCGGTATGACCCGGATCAAGTTCGCGGGTCGGCAGCTTTGCCATCTCAGCACGCCACATGCGTGCACCCCGGAGCGGGGCCGATTGTGCGAGCCTCGGCCGGGCGCGTCAACCCGCGGGTTGTTACCGCAGGTCGCCGTCGACGTAGTACCAGCGCCCGTCCTCGCGCACGAAGCGGCTGCGCTCGTGCAGGCGCGTGGCGGTGCCCGAGGGGCCGCGCTGGCGCGCGACGAACTCGACCTCGGCGTGGTCCGCGTCGAGCACCGAGCGCGCGCGGACGTCCAGTCCCAGCCACTTGACGCCCGGCTCGAACTCGACGGAAGCGGGGCGTTTCGATTCGTGCCAGGTGGCGAGCAGGTATTCGCCTCTCTCCAGCACGAAGGCCGAATAGCGCGAGCGCATCAGCGATTCGGCATCGGGCGCGGGCGTGCGGTCGAAGTCGTCGAGATAGCGGCCGCAGCAAAGGGAAAAGGCGATGGGTTTGTCGCGGCGGTCGGTCCGGCCGCAAGGGCAGGGCCTGGATTGGGGATCGGGTGCACTCATGAAGACCTGCATTGGAACACCTTGCGGCCCTTGTGCCGAGAGGGCAAGCCCGCGGATGGGCCATGGAGGCCCGCTCGCGGCGATGGCCTCGAAGACGCCGCCATGCCGCAGCGCCTCGCAGCGAATGGCGGCACCCCTACCGGAACATCACCCACTCGGGCCGCATGTTGAAGCGCACCGGCAGGATGCTGACGCCCAGCCCGCTCGTGACGTACATGCGCCTGTCCTTGTGCGTGATCCATCCGTAGGCCCACTCGCGAGGGGCCGCGCCCGGCACGATCAGCGCCCCGTAGCCCGGCACGCTCACCTGTCCGCCGTGCGTGTGCGCGGCCACCACCAGCCCGTGCGTGCGCGGCATGGTCGCGAAGCTGAAGGGGTCGTGCATCATGACCAGCGTCGCTGCATCGGCCGGCACGCCGGCCAGCGCGCGCATCGGCTCCGAATGGCCGGTCGAATGGTCGCCGATGCCGACCACCCAGATGTCGTGGCCGGGCAGGCGCGCCGAGGCGTTCTCCAGCACGCGGATGCCCTGCTCGGCCAGCGCCTTGGCGATGCGCTGTCCGCCGTGCCACCAGTCGTGGTTGCCGAGCACCGCGTACACGCCCTGCGGCGCCTTGAGTCTGCCGAGCACGGCTGCCATATCCTCGACGGGCAGGGGCTCGTCGTCCTCGCCCGTGCCCGCGAGGAAGTCGCCCGGCAGCAGCACCACGTCGGGCTGCGCGGCGTTGATCTCGTCGACGATGCGTGCGGCGCGCTCCACGCCGGTGACGCGCCATGCGGAGCGCGACGTGAGATGCCAGTCGCTCGCCACCGCGACCTTCAGGCCGGCGGGAGTCTGCCATTGCTCGGAGCTCAGCGGCTCGACGCGCGCAGCCACCCAGCGCGGTTCGATGACGAAGCCCCAGACGGCCAGCGTCGCGAGCACGATGGCCGCGGCGTACAGCCAAGCCGGGCGCCGCCCGCGACCTTCGCTCACGTCACGCCAGCGCGCGCTGGATCAGCAGCTTCTGGATGTCCGACGTGCCTTCGTAGATCTGGCAGACCCGCACGTCGCGGTAGATGCGCTCCAGCGGAAAGTCGTTCACGTAGCCGTAGCCGCCCAGCGTCTGGATGGCCGCGCTGCACACGCGCTCGGCCATCTCGCTCGCGAAGAGCTTGGCCATGGCGGCCTCCTTCAGGCAGGGCAGGCCGGCGTCGCGCAGGCTCGCGGCGTGCCAGATCAGCTGGCGCGCGGCCTCGATCTGCGTCGCGCATTCGGCGAGGCGGAAGCCCACGGCCTGCTGATCGAAGATGGAGCCGCCGAAGGCCTGGCGCTCCTTGGCGTAGGCCAGCGCGGCATCGAAGGCGCTGCGCGCCATGCCCACGCTCTGCGCGGCGATGCCGATGCGCCCGCCTTCCAGCGCGCCGAGCGCGATCTTGTAGCCCTCGCCCTCCGCGCCGATGAGGTTCTCGCGCGGAATGCGGCAGCCGTCGAAGTTGATCTGCGCGGTGTCGCTGCTGTGCTGGCCGAGCTTGTCCTCCAGCCGTGCGACGTTGTAGCCGGGCGTGTCGGTGGGCACGATGAACGCGCTCATGCCGCGCTTGCCGGCGCCCTTGTCGGTCACCGCGATGACGATGGCCACCTGGCCGTTCTTGCCGCTGGTGATGAACTGCTTCACGCCGTCGATCACGTAGCCGTCGCCGTCCTTGCGCGCGGTGGTGCGCAGGCTCGATGCATCGCTGCCGGCCTGCGGCTCGGTCAGGCAGAAGGCGCCGAGCATCCGGCCCTGCGCCAGCGGCTCGAGCCACTGCTTCTTCTGCTGCGCGTTGCCGTAGCGCATGAGGATGGCGTTGACGGGGCAGTTGGTCACGCTGATCGCGGTGCTGGTGCCGCCGTCGCCGGCCGCGATTTCCTCCAGCACCAGCGCGAGCGTGAGGTAGTCGAGGCCGGCGCCGCCATGCTCCTCGGGCACGCAGATGCCGTAGGCGCCCAGCGCCGCGAGGCCCTGGTGGGCCTCCTTGGGAAAGCTGTGCTCGCGGTCCCACTTCGCGGCGTTGGGCCAGAGTTCGGCTTGCGAGAAGTCGCGCACCGCGTCGCGGATGGCTTCCTGGTCTGCTGTCAACAACATGGCAGTTCCTTCTATGTGACGAGGCGGTCGCCGCCGGGCCGCCCCAAGGCGGACCGCGCCTCCCCCTCGGGGGGTGGAGTTACACGAGCAACGCGAGTGAAAAGCCGGGGGGCAGCATTCACTTGCCGGCGCCCAGATCCATGATCAGGCGCGCAGCCATGTACAGGCGGCGCGGAATCGCGCTGATGTCCACATACTCGGCCTTGTCACTGTGGTAGCCGAAACCGGGCAGGCCCAGGCTTTCGATCACTGGCTTGCCTGAGAGCGCAGCGTAGGCCGCGTCGGTGCCGCCGCCGGTGCGCTCTTCCACGCCCAGCGTGCCGCCGGCTTCCTTGTAGTAGGCCACCGCCTTGTCGACCAGCTTCTTGCCGCCTTCGCCGGCATTGAAGGCCGGGCGGCCGCGCGTGACGATCACCTTCACGTCGGCCTCGGGCAGCTTCTTCTGCTGCGCGCGCTCTTCCAGCGTCTTCATGGCGGCGTCGAAGTCCTCGTTGCGCGCGTAGCGCACGTCGGCGTTCAGCGTGGCGCTGGCGGGGATGATGTTCGAGACGTTGCCGGCCTTGGCGATGGTCCAGTTGAAGCGCAGGTTCTTCGCCTTGTCGTCGATGTTCATCGTGCGCAGCACCAGGTCGGAGGCCTCGACCAGCGCGTTCACGCCCAGCTCGGGCGCGGCGCCGGCATGCGAGGCCTTGCCGGTGATGTTGACCTGCACGTAGGCGATGCCCGAGGTGCCCAGCGAGAGTTTTTCGTCGCCTGCGCTGGTGGGCTCGAAGGAGAGCACGTAGTCGGCCAGCTTGGCTTCTTCCTGGATCAGGTCGCGCGAGCCGAAGGAACCCTTTTCCTCGTCGGTGTTGAACAGCACGGTGATGGTGCCGTAGTCGCGCACGCCGTATTCCTTCAGCAGCTTGAGCGTGTGCAGGATGACCGCGTTGCCGCCCTTGTCGTCGGCTATGCCCGGGCCGTAGGCCTTGTCGCCTTCGACGCGGAACGGGGCCTTCGCGAGAATGCCCTTGAGGTAGACGGTGTCCATGTGCGACATCAGCAGCAGGTTCTTGCCGCCGCGGCCCTTGATCTTGCCCACGATGTTGTCGCCCACCACCAGGCCGGCCGACTTGCTGCGCGTGACGGTGAAGCCCAGGTTCTTGAGCTCGGCCTCGAGGAAGTTGCCCGCGGCGGCGATGCCCTCGGCGTCACCGGTGCCGGTCTCGATGTTGACCAGCTTCTCCAGCGTCTTGATCACGGCCGGCTGCTCGTCGGTGGCGGCCTGGAACAGCACGTTGTCGCGCTTCTGGGCCAGGGCGGTGCCCGCCACGAAGGCGGTGGCCAGCACGGCGGCAATGGCTGTGCGGTGGATGGATGGGCGCATGGAATCTCCTGCTCTACGCATTGTTCGTTCGGGTTGTCGGAATGAAAAAAGCTGGTGGACGCCTGTTGTCGGGCGTCCCCAGCCATGGTTCTTATAGCAATTCGAGTGCCACTGCGGTGCCTTCGCCCCCACCGATGCACAGCGTCGCCACGCCGCGCGTCTTGCCGCGCGCCTTCAGCGCGTGAATCAGCGTGACCATGATGCGCGCGCCGCTGGCGCCGATCGGGTGGCCCAGTGCGCAGGCGCCGCCGTGAACGTTGACGATGTCGTGCGACACGTCGAGTTCGTGCATCAGCGCCATCGGCACCACGGCGAAGGCCTCGTTCACTTCCCAGAGGTCGACGTCGCGCGCCTTCCAGCCGGTCTTGGCGAAGAGCTTCTGCACGGCGCCGACGGGCGCGGTCGAGAACCACTCGGGCTGCTGCGCGTGCGTGGCATGGCCGACGATGCGCGCGATGGGCTTCGCGCCGATCTTCTTCGCGTGCGACTCGGTCATCATCACCAGCGCGGCCGCGCCGTCGTTGATCGACGAGCTGGATGCGGCGGTGATGGTGCCGCCGTCCTTCTTGAACGCGGGCTTGAGCGTGGGGATCTTGTCGAGCTTGACCTTGCCCGGGCCCTCGTCGACCGAGATCACGGTTTCGCCGCTGCGGCCCTTGACGGTGACGGGCGCGATCTCGTCCTTGAAGAGGCCGGTGTCGGTGGCCTTCTTGGCGCGCTCGACGCTGGCGATGGCGAAGGCGTCCTGCTGCTCGCGCGTGAACTTGTACTTGGCGGCGCAGTCCTCGCCGAAGGTGCCCATGCTGCGGCCCGGCTGGTAGGCGTCTTCGAGGCCGTCGAGCATCATGTGGTCGAAGATGCGGTCGTGGCCCATGCGGTAGCCGCCGCGGCCCTTGAGCATGAGGTAGGGAGCGTTGGTCATGCTTTCCATGCCGCCGGCCACCATCACCTCGTGCGTGCCCGCCAGCAGCAGGTCGTGCGCAAGCATCGCGGCCTTCATGGCCGAGCCGCACATCTTGCTGAGCGTGACCGCGCCCGCGCTGTCGGGCAGGCCGCCCTTGTAGGCCGCCTGGCGCGCCGGGGCCTGGCCCTGGCCGGCCATCAGGCAGTTGCCGAACAGCACCTCGCCCACGGTGTCGGGCGCGATGCCCGCGCGCTCGACGGCGGCCTTGATGGCCACGCCGCCGAGGTCGTGCGCGGAGAGGGAGGCGAAGTCGCCCTGGAAGCCGCCCATGGGGGTGCGGGCGGCGCCGACGATAACGATGGATTCGGACATTGCGGGTCTCCTTTGGATATGTTGAAAAAATCGGGTGTCCGGATACAGAGGGCGCCGAGGTTTCGCGAAGGTCGCGGAAGAAGACCACTAAAGGATCTGCCGTTTCCTTTTGCGCTCCTTGCGCGATCTTCACGTCGTCTGCGTCCGGCTGTCGGTTTCTAGAAGTGTGTCGCGTGCCCCTCGTGTCTGAAGCGCTGCGACTCTTCGTACGGGAACACGTCCAGCATCTGCCCGGCCTGGATGCGTTCCTTGTGGTGCTGCCAGAAGGCGGCGTCGAGCAGGTCGGCGTGGTGTGCCATGAAGGCCTCGCGCACGTCCTTGTTGCCCAGCAGGAAGGGCTCGAAGGTCTCGGGAAAGACGTCCTTCGGGCCCACCGAGTACCAGACCTCGCCGCTCATCTCGTCCTCCTCGTTGCGCGGCGCAGGCACCTTGCGGAACTGGCAGTCGGTGACGTATTCGATCTCGTCGTAGTCGTAGAACACGACCTTGCCGCCGCGCGTGAGGCCGAAGTTCTTCCAGAGCATGTCGCCGGGGAAGATGTTGGCGGCCACCATGTCCTTGATCGCATTGCCGTATTCGACCACTGCATGCGCGAGCTGCTCCTTCGCGCGCTTCGCATGCGCCGGGCTCTCGGGGTTGGCCAGCGCGTCGAAGGCCTCCTGCAGGTAGATGTTCAGCGGGATCATGCGCCGTTCGATGTAGACGTGCTTCACCACGAGCTCCATCTCGCCGTTGCCGTCGCGGTCGCCGATCTCCAGCTGGCTGGGAGCGAACCTGCGGATCTCCTCGATCAGCTCGGGCTCGAAGCGGTCCAGCGGAAAGCCCACGTCGCTGTACTCCAGCGTGTCGGCCATGCGGCCCACGCGGTCGTGATGCTTCACGAGCATGTACTTGCCCTTGATCTGCTCGCGCGTGGTGTCCTTCTGCGGCGGGTAGAAGTCCTTGATGACCTTGAACACGAACGGGAACGAAGGCAGGTCGAACACCAGCATCACCATGCCCTTGATGCCGGGCGCGATGCGGAAGCGGTCGCTCGAGTAGTTCAGGTGCGAGAGGAAGTCGCGGTAGAAGAGCGTCTTGCCCTGCTTCGCGAGGCCCAGCGCGTTGTAGATCTCGGCGCGCGGCTTGCGCGGCATCAGCGAACGCAGGAACTGCACCCAGGCAGAGGGCACTTCCATGTCGACCATGAAGTAGGCCCGCGCGAAGCTGAAGAGCATCTGCAGGTCGTCTTCGCCGAAGAGGGCCGCGTCGATGTAGAACCGGCCGCGGCTGTCGTGCAGTATGGGCAGCGAGAACGGCAGCTCGGTGAAGCCATTCATGATCTTGCCGACCACGTACGCGCCCTTGTTGCGGAAGAACAGCCCCGACAGCACCTGCAGCTGGAAGTTGGCGCGCAGCTTGACCTGGTGGAAGCGGCCCAGGATGGCGCTCGCCACGCGTTCCGCGTCGCGCCGCTTGTCGGCGAAGCTGCCGATCAGCGCGAAGTCGTCGAGCATCTGCTCGATGGTGTCGGCCAGCGTTTCGGGCCGGGGGTAGTAGGGGCGGTAGGTCGGTGCGCCGCGCGGCTCGATGTACTCGGTGCTGATGGCCGGTCGAACGAAGATGAAGTCGTTCTGAAAGTAGGCCCGGTGCAGGATCTTCGTGGTCACCGAGTTGAAGAAGGTCTCGGCCAGCTCGGGCTGGTGATGGTCCACCAGCAGGCCGATGTAGTGCAGCTTGGTCTGGTGCCACACGTCCATCGGCTGCTCGCCCGCCTTGAACTCCTTCTCGAGCCGGGCCACGGCCTCGCTCACGCGCAGGTCGTAGAACTCGATGCGCTCGCGCTGCGCGCGCTGCTGGCCGTGCCAGTCGGCGGTCTCGAAGCGGTGCTTGGCACGCGCCGACTCGGCCCTGAACAACCGGTAGTGCCGGTTGAAGCCGTCCATCATCGCCTTCGCGATGTCGTAGGCCAGCGGCGAATCGAGGCGCTGCGGGAACATGACGGGCGAAGCAGAGGCTGGAAGGCGGCGGGCCGCTCGGCGTCAGGACTGGCCGGAGCTCTCGGCCTTGGGCTGC
Source organism: Variovorax sp. 22077 (assembly GCF_052044195.1). Taxonomy (NCBI): domain Bacteria; kingdom Pseudomonadati; phylum Pseudomonadota; class Betaproteobacteria; order Burkholderiales; family Comamonadaceae; genus Variovorax; species Variovorax sp. 22077. Next base: position 364,324 of record NZ_JBQEQC010000003.1, on the reverse strand, counting down.
ACGCTCTGCGCCCCCACCGATCTCACCAACTCGCCGGGCTTGCTCCACTTGTGGCGGATGCGCTGCACGGTGGCCTTGTAGGCGGCATCCATCGGCTGGGTGCCGTCCACGCTCAGGCCCAGGTCCTGCAGCAGGCCGTCGTGCACGCCGAAGGTCCAGCCGTGGATCGTGACCTTCTGGCCTCGCGCCCAGGCATCGACCATCACGGTGCTCACCGCCACGTTCACCACCTGCTCGGCCACGTTGAGCTCGCACAGCGCATCGACGCGCGCTTCCTCGTCGGGCAGGCTGTCCAGCATCACGTGATGGCGGTCGCGCACGTCCTGGATGTGGCGGATCCAGTTGTCGGCCAGGCCGATCCGCGCGCCGCTGAGCGCGGCCTTCACGCCAGCGCAGCCGTAGTGGCCCACCACCATGATGTGCTCGACCTTCAGGTGCTCCACTGCGAACTGGATCGCCGAGAGCGCGTTGAGGTCGGAGTGCACCACGATGTTGGCGACGTTGCGGTGCACGAACACCTCGCCCGGTTCCAGGCCGGTGATCTGGTTGGCGGGCACGCGGCTGTCGGAGCAGCCGATCCACATGTAGCGCGGCGTCTGCTGCTTCACCAGGCTGGTGAAGAAGCCGGGCCGGTCGCGTTCCATCTGGGCGGACCAGGCACGGTTGTGAGCGAAGAGATCGTCGAGGGTCTGGGATTTGTCTGGCATGGTCGATATTGTCGGTGAGACGTGCTTCAGGCCTTGGCTTCGGCCTGTCCGTTGGCCTTGCCGGCCTTCTGTGCCTTGCTTTTCTGCGCCTTGGCGAGCGTTGCCCGCCCTTTCTTCTCGTGTTCCTTCACTTCCGCGAGGTTGGCCTGCAGTTCGGCGAGCTGCGCTTCCAGCTGGGCGCGGTGGGCGCCCAGCACGCCGAGGAAGCGCTCCAGCTGCGGCACGGTGTCGCGGGGGCTGTCGTACATGTCGAGGATGTCCTTGGCCTCCGTCAGGCTCAGGCCGAGGCGCTTGGCGCGCAGGGTGAGCGTGAGCCGCGCCCGGTCGCGCGCGCTGTAGATGCGCTGCAGGCCGGCGCGCTCGGGCGAGAGCAGGCCCATGTCCTCGTAGAAGCGGATCGCCCGCGTGGTGAGGTCGAATTCCTTCGCGAGCTGGCTGATGGTGAAGGTCTGCGCGGGCATGAAGACAGTGGCGGAAGGAGGGCCTTGTTGGGGGCGTTACGGGCGCGACAGCAGGTTTGCGCCGCGATCCCTACAATGGTGCCCTTGACTCATGACGTTTACGTAAACGTCAATCTTACATGAACCTCCTCGAACGCGAACTCCACTACCCCCTCGGCGACACGCTGCCCGAACCCGGCCAGGCCCTGGAGGTGGCTCCCGGCGTGCGCTGGATCCGCATGCGGCTGCCCTTCGCGCTCGACCACATCAACCTCTGGCTGCTGCGCGACAGCATCGACGGCGTCGAGGGCTGGACGGTGGTGGACTGCTGCATCGCCCGCGACGAGGCGCGCGCGCAGTGGGAGCAGGTGTTCGAGACACAGCTGCAGGGCATGCCGATCCTGCGCGTCATCGTCACCCACATGCACCCCGACCACATCGGCCTGGCCGACTGGCTGTGCAAGCGCTGGAACGTGCCGCTGTGGATCAGCTCCACCGACTACCACGTGGCCCGCGTGCTCAGCACCGCCGGCGACACCCTCGCCGGCGGCGAGCAGGCGGCGCGCTTCTTCGCCTCGCACGGCCTGACCGACCCCGAGGCGGTCGCCAAGATCCGCGCGCGCACCAACTACTACGCGAACATGGTGCCCTCGGTGCCCGACAGCTTCGTGCGCATGCTCGACGGCGACGTCGTCGACATCGGCGGCCACGCCTGGCGCTGCATCAGCGGCTACGGCCATGCGCCCGAGCACATCTCCCTGTACTGCGACGAGCTCAAGCTGCTGCTGGGCGGCGACATGATGCTGCCGCGCATCTCGACCAACGTGAGCGTGCACGCGGGCGAGCCCGAGGCGAACTCGCTGCGCCTCTTTCTCGACAGCATCGAGAAGTTCAAGGCGCTGCCGGCCGACACGCTGGGCCTGCCCGCGCACGGCAAGCCGTTCCGGGGCATCCATCGCCGCGTCGAGCAGCTGCAGGAGCACCACCGCGACCGGCTGGCCGAGCTGCTCGAAGCCTGCACGGCGCGCGGGCTCACGGCCGCGGAGGGCCTGCCGATCCTGTTCAAGCGCGAACTCGACCTGCACCAGATGACCTTCGCGATGGGCGAGACCGTCGCGCACCTGCACCTGCTGTGGTTCGCGGGCCAGGTGCGACGCGAGCTGGGCAAGGACGGCGTCTACCGCTTCGGTCCCAAGGCCGCGGCGGCTTAGACTCGCCGGATGGACGACATGCTGGCTCAGCTGCGCGCGGGCCGGCTGGCAGGCGCGACACGAATCGATCTCTCCTGCGGGCTCACCGAGTTTCCGCGGGAGGTGTTCGATCTCGCCGATTCGCTCGAGGTGCTGAACCTCTCGGGCAATGCGCTCGACACCCTGCCCGACGACCTGCACCGCCTTCACAGGCTGCGCGTTCTGTTCTGCTCCGACAACCGTTTCACCGCGCTGCCCGAATCCATCGGCCGCTGTCGGAGCCTCGACATCGTGGGCTTCAAGGCCAACCGCATCCGCAGCGTTCCGGCCGGCGCGCTGCCTGCGTCGCTGCGATGGCTGATCCTGACCGACAACGAGATCGAGGCGCTGCCCGATTCGCTGGGCGACTGCGCCCGGATGCAGAAGCTGATGCTCGCGGGCAACCGGCTGCGCACGCTGCCCGACTCGATGGCGAAGCTCGGGCGGCTCGAGCTGCTGCGCATCTCGGCCAACCGCTTCGAGGCGCTGCCCGGGTGGCTGCCGGCGCTGCCGCGCCTTTCGTGGCTCGCCTGCGCTGGCAACCCCTTCGACACGCAGGCCGAAGACGCCGCCATCGCCGCCCGATCGGTGCCGCACGTCGATTGGCGCGAGATCGTACTCGGCGAGAAGCTCGGCGAAGGCGCGTCGGGCGTGATCCATCGCGCGACCCTGGGTGCCGATTCCCAACCGGTGGCCGTCAAGCTCTTCAAGGGCGCGGTCACCAGCGACGGCTGGCCGCACAGCGAGATGGCCGCCAGCATCGCGGCCGGCGCGCATCCCACGCTGATCGCCGCGCGCAGCCGCATCGACGGGCATCCCGAAGGCACCGAAGGTCTCGTGATGGCGCTGGTCGATCCGGCATTCGCGACCCTCGCGGGGCCGCCCAGCCTCGCTTCGTGCACGCGCGACGTCTATGCCGAGGAAGCGAAGTGGAGCACCGCCGTGGCGCTGCGCATCGCCTGCGACATCGCCTCGGCCGCGCAGCATCTGCATGCGCGGGGGATCGTCCATGGCGATCTCTACGCGCACAACATCCTGTGGCATGCCCAAGGGGGCGGCCGGCTCGGCGACTTCGGCGCCGCGTGGCTCACCGGTGCGCTCGATGCGAAGCAGGCGCGGGCATTCCAGTCCCTGGAGGTGCGCGCCTTCGGCTGCCTGCTGGAAGAGCTTCTGCAGCGCTGCACCGACACGCCGCCGCAGGAGACGGTCGCTCTGAAGGAGCGCTGCCTCGGCGCCGACGCGGCGGCACGCCCCACCTTCGCCGAAGTCCTGTCCGTGCTGCAGAGGCACGCGCCTCGCCCATGACCCGCCGCCGGCCGCCACGGATGCCGCTGCCCACGCGCGAGGGCGTGGGCCCGAGCTGCATCGGCCTGCCGCACGGTACATGGCCGACCATCGCCGAGTTCCTGATCGAGCGCTTTCCCGTCATCACGCCCCAAGCCTGGATGGAGCGCATCGAAGCGGGAGAGGTCGTCGACGAGCACTGCGTGCCCGTGACCGCCACGCGCCGCTACCAGTCGCCGCTGCGCGTGTACTACTACCGCACGCTCGACGGCGAGGCGAGCATTCCCTTCGAGGAGGAGGTCGTCTTCCAGGACGACCAGCTGCTGGTCGTCGACAAGCCGCCCTTCGTGCCCGTGACGCCCAAGGGCAAGTACCTCAAGGAAAGCCTGCTGGTGCGCCTCAAGCGCAAGCTGGGGCTCGACGACCTCGTGCCGCTGCACCGCATCGACCGCAGTACCTCGGGGCTGGTGCTGTTCTCGGTGAAGCCCGCCACGCGCGGCGCCTACCAGTCGCTGTTTCCCGAGCGCCGCATCGCCAAGCACTACGAGGCCGTGGTGCCGTGGCATGAGGGCGTGTCGTCGGTGCCGGAGGTCTACCGCAGCCGCCTCGTGGACGACGACCACTTCATGCGCGTGCGCGAAGAACCCGGAGAGCCCAACTCCGAGACCCGCATCGAAGTGCTGAACGTGCAGGACGGCCTTGCGCTGCTGCGGCTGTCGCCCATCACCGGCCGCAGGCACCAGCTGCGCGTGCACTGCCTGGCGCTGGGGATGCCGATCGTGAACGACCCGATCTACCCCGTGCTGCTGCCCGAGGGCGCCGACGACTTCGCCCGGCCCATGCAGCTGCTCGCGCGTTCGCTTTCGTTCGCCGACCCCGTGACGGGGGAGCAGCGCAGCTTCGCCAGCCGCCGCAGCCTGCTGCTGACACCGAAGTGACGCGCGTGGGGAGGCGTGGGTAACGAGGCGTGTTT
>NZ_JBQEQC010000003.1:186880-359681 GCF_052044195.1 Variovorax sp. 22077 | reverse complement strand
GAGGTGCGGCGAGCGCGACGCGACGCACAATAAGCTCGGTTTCCTGAACCCGATCACTCATTCAGGAGACATCCGCACCATGGACACCACCCAACTCTTCTCGCTGAAGGGCCGCACCGCGCTCATCACCGGCGGCTCGCGCGGCATCGGCCGCATGATCGCCGAGGGCTTCCTCGCGCAGGGCGCGCGCGTCTACATCTCGGCGCGCAAGGCCGCGGCCTGCGACCAGACGGCGAAGGAGCTTTCGGCATTCGGGCACTGCGTGTCGCTGCCGGCCGACGTGTCGACGCTCGAGGGTGCGCAGGCGCTGGTCGATGCCTATGCGAAGCACGAAGGCTCGCTGGACATCCTGGTGAACAACGCCGGCGCTGCCTGGGGCGCGCCATACGAGGAGTTCCCCGAAAGCGGCTGGGACAAGGTGGTCGACCTGAATCTGAAGACGCCGTTCTTCCTGACCAAGGCCCTCACCCCGATGCTCAAGAAGGCCGCGACGGACCACCTGGCGAAGGTGATCAACATCGCCTCGATCGACGGGATTTCGATCAATCCGCAGGAGACGTACTCCTATGCGGCCAGCAAGGCGGGCTTGATCCAGCTGACTCGCCGGATGGCGCTGCGGCTGGCGCAGGACCGCATCGTGGTCAGCGCGATTGCGCCTGGGGCGTTTGCTTCGGACATGAACAAGGTGGCTCGTGACCACGGGGATGAGATCAAGGGGCGGATTCCTGCGGGGCGGATCGGGGTGCCGGAGGACATGGCGGGGGCTGCGATCTACCTGGCTTCCAGGGCTGGGGACTATGTGATGGGGTCTACGTTGGTGGTGGATGGGGGGGTTACTCACGCTCGGTGAGTTGGTTGTTGTTGTTGCTGGCTGCTTGCTTCCCGGGGCCGGGACTCGCCCCGGCGGGCGACCTACTTTCTTTTGCTTCGCCAAAAGAAAGTAGGCAAAGAAAAGGCGACCCCACTGTCTGCGACCCCTTCGCTGCGCTACGGGGCAACCTGCGGTGCTCGCGTTTCGCGGGGTCTCGCCCAAACTCGCTTCGCTCAGACAAGGGCGAGCCCTGATCCGCGAAACGCTGCGCTCCTCGGCGCAGCCAGAGGGGAAGGGAGACGGTCGGGCCATCGCTGCGCTCGGCCTCCAAGGCACTGCAGGCGCTGCGCGCCTACAGTGCTTGGAATGAATTGAGAGGTCGCCGCGGGTCTTTTCGAGGGGCGCTTGCTGGTGGTACGCAGCGGTGCCGGGAGCCGAGAGTCTTCTTGTGCACCTCGAGCGCATCAGCATCTCACCGAAGACAACGATCCTGAACGCAGGCTCGAAATCAATCCGCGGCCCAAATCCCTGGCCGAGCAAAGCGAAGGCCAGCCCAGGCTGCTCAAGAAGCCGAGCGAAGCGATGGCGCGGGTCGCTCCCTTCTGGCTGCGCCGAGGAGCGCAGACGTAGGAGGGACAAGGGCCGCAGCTGTCTGAGCGCAACGCAGTGGAGCGAGTTCTGCGGACCCCCTCCTACGTCGAGCACCGCAGGTTGCCCGTAGCGAAGCGAAGGGACGCAGACAGCAGGGTCGCCTTTCTTTTGCCTACGTTTCTTTGGCGAAGCAAAGAAAAGTAGGTCGGCCGCCGGGCCGAGACCCGGCCTCGGGAAGCAAACACTCAAAAGCTTCTCGTCAAGGCAAAAGCCTGCCGGGGCCCCCCGAGAGGCAACCACCCCACAGCGTCTAATCAAGCCAAACGCTAGCGCAATGAGTTAGCAAAAGGCCAAGACCCGACCTCGGCAGAAGAAGCCAGCCCAACAGCCGATTGCTACCATCAAGGCCAGTCCCCAAGTCAGGCCCCAAAAGCAATGCCCTCCTTCCCCTTCTCAGCAGTCCTCTTCGACTGCGACGGCGTCCTCGTCGACTCCGAACCCATCACCAACCGCGTCCTCGCCGAAATGCTCGGCGAGCTGGGCTGGCAAATCACCACCGAAGAATCGATGAACACCTTCACGGGCAAGGCCGTGAAGGACGAAGCCGCACTGATCGAGCGGAAGACCGGCTTCAGGATCACCGACGATTGGCTCAAGACCTTCCGCGCCCGGCGCAACGAGGCCCTGGAGCGCGACCTCGTCGCGATTCCGCGCGCCCCCGAAGCCATCCGCGAGATCCACGCCAGGCTCGACGGCCGGATCGCCTGCGCCTCGGGCGCCGACCGCCACAAGGTGGAACTGCAGCTCGCCAAGGTCGGGCTGCTGGAGTACTTCGAAGGGCGCATCTTCAGCGGCCACGAGATGCCGCGCTCCAAGCCGCACCCCGACGTGTACCTCGCGGCGGCCAAGGCGCTGGAGGTGGAGCCCGGGCGCTGCGCCATCGTCGAGGACACGGTCACCGGGGCGATGGCCGGGGTGGCGGCGGGTGCGACGGTGTTCGGCTACAGCACGGGCGAATCGGGCCACAGCGGACCGGGGCCGCTGCTAAGCGTGGGGGCGGTGAGGGTGTTCAGCGACATGTCCGAACTGCCTGCGCTGCTTTCTGGGTACGGACTGCAGGCCGCCTGAGTTTCTGTTGGAATGCAGGGAGACTGGCCAGCTCCCGAACACACGAGACGGAAGGCCGGCCCGCAGGAAGCAAGGAACCAAGCACCCATGACCTCCGAATACAAAACCGAGCAGCCCGACCGCAGCGAGATCGACGCGCTCACCGGCCCCGCCGTGGTCGAGTTCGGCACCAACTGGTGCGGCATCTGCAAGGCGGCCCAGCCGAACATCACCGAAGCGTTCGCCAAATACCCGAACGTGCGCCGCATCAAGGTGGAGGACGGCAGCGGCCGGCCGCTGGGCCGCTCGTTCAACGTGCGGCTGTGGCCCACGCTGGTGTTCATGCGCGACGGCAGGGAGGTCGCGAAGCTGGTCCGTCCGGAAGACAGCAAGTCGATCGCCGATGCGCTGGCGCTGATCGATCAACCGGCCTGAAGCTTCACGCGGTACATCCGCGCGGCGCGGCAGCAGTCTCATGAACACCGAACTGCATCGGCTCGCGAAGACGGCCGATCTCGACGCGCAGGCGCACACGCAACTGCGGCTGCGCTTCGGCCATGCATGCGCACAGCGCGTGCGGCACCTGCTGGAGTCGCCCGAGGCCGTGGAAGGGCTGGACGTGCTGGGCGCATTCCTCGAGGGCAAGGCCGATTCCGCCGTCCTGGCATCGGCCGAACAGCGGATGGCCTTGGTGGCCGGCAGCCATCCGGGTTCCCGCTCCATCGACGGAACGGCGCACGCAGCGGTCTCCGCGACCTATGCCGTTTACCAGGCCGTCGCCGGCCGCGCGCTGCAGGCCGCCGAATACGCGGCCTATGCGACCGTCTACGCATACGGCGCCTACGCCATCACCGATCCCGACGCCTTCGCCGAGGAGTTCGCGTGGCAGGTCTCGACGCTCGATCGGCTCCTGCGCGAAGAGCAACCCCTGTCGATGCGAGCCGGCTGAAATCGCACCAGTCATCGACCGAGAAAATCTGCGCTAAATCCGCAGAAGAAACCAAGACCGTCTTTCGGTTTTTCCTTTCGCGTCCTTCGCGAAACCTTCGCGCCCTCTGCGTACGGCTGTCCGATCCCGGCCCCGACGCAGCTCCCTACTTGTCCCGCAGCCTGAAGTCCCGCGGCGCCTGCCCCGTCCACTGCTGGAAGGCACGCGAGAAGCTCTTCTCGTTGCGGAAGCCCACTGCCAGCGCCACCTGCTTGATCGGCCGCGTGGTGCGGCGCAACTGCTCGATGGCCATCTCGTGGCGCACTTCGTTCTTCAGCGCCTGCAGCGAGGTGCCTTCCTCGTGCAGCTGGCGGTGGAGCGTGCGGCCCGACACGTTGAGCAGCGCGGCCAGCGCCTCCGCAGTGGTGGCTTCGCCAGCGCGCGAGCGCAGCAGCTCGCGCACGCGCTGGCCCAGCAGGCGGTCGCGGCGGTATTGCAGGATGGTGAGCGGCAGCGCGCGCTTGAGCATGGTGCGCAGCGCGCGTTCGTCGCGCTGCAGCGGCAGGGCGAGGTAGCGCTCGTCGAAGGCGATGCCGGCCTGCGGCGCGCCGAAGCGCACGTCGGGCGTGAACATCAGCGGATAGGCGTCGCTGTGCGGCGGCGCAGCGAACGGAAAGCTCGCGTGGCGCAGCGAGATGCGCGAATCGATGGCCCAGCACATGTAGCCGTGCACGAAGCGCAGGATGGTCACCAGGCAGAACTCGCGGAAGGCGAGATCGAGTGCGCGGTGCTCCGCGATGCGAAGCGTGGCCAGGCCGCCGGCCACGTCGAGCGACAGGCCGATGTCGTCGGTCAGGAGCCGGTGGTGGCGGCACCAGCGCTTGAGGGCCACGCCCAGATTGGGCGAGCTCAGCGAGGCGCGGCACAGCATGCCGTAGCTGCCCCAGGGCAGACGCCGCGTGAACCAGCCGAGCGTCTCGTCGTCGAGCTCCTGCATGGCGTGGCTCGACAGCGCCTCGAATTGCGCGGCAGTGACCCGTGCGCCCGGCCGGGTCAGTTCGCGCGGCGTGATCTGTGCCGCCTTCAGGGCCTCGGTGGGGTCCTTGCCGTACCCCTCGTAGGCCTGCACGATGGCTCTCACGAACGCCATCGGCGTGACGGCGCGGGTGGGGCGGAGGAACGACGGATGGGACATGACTTGGCGGGCGGCTCGTGGCGCAATTTGCAACCATTGTGGCGCCAATTGAGGCACGGCGAAGCGTAAGCTGCGGTCTTTCAAGCAAGCGCCATTCCGCGCGGGTAGCTCTGCGCGCCGACCTCAGAGGAGACAAGACCCATGCACGATCCCGGACTGAACTTCGACCTGGGCGAGACCATCGACTCGCTGCGCAGCGCGATCCAGGACTTCGCCGCCAACGAGATCGCACCCCGCGCCGCCGACATCGACCGCGAGAACCTGTTCCCGCACGACCTCTGGAAGAAGCTCGGCGACCTCGGCCTGCACGGCATGACGGTGAAGGAGGAGTACGGCGGCACCGAGCTGGGCTACCTGGCCCACATCGTGGCCATGGAGGAGGTCTCGCGCGCGTCGGCCTCGGTGGGCCTGTCGTACGGCGCGCACTCCAACCTGTGCGTGAACCAGATCCACCGCAACGGCAGCGAGGCGCAGAAGAAGAAGTACCTGCCCAAGCTGGTGAGCGGCGAGCACGTGGGCGCGCTGGCCATGAGCGAGCCCAACGCCGGCTCCGACGTGGTGAGCATGAAACTCAAGGCCGAGAAGAAGAACGGCTACTACGTGCTCAACGGCGGCAAGATGTGGATCACCAACGGCGGCGATGCCGATACGCTGGTGATCTACGCCAAGACCGAGCCCGAGATGGGCGCACGCGGCATGACGGCCTTCATCGTCGAGAAGAGCTTCAAGGGCTTCTCGGCCGGCACCAAGCTCGACAAGCTGGGCATGCGCGGCTCCAACACCTTCCCGCTGTTCTTCGACAACTGCGAGGTGCCCGAAGAGAACGTGCTCGGCGGCGAAGGCATGGGCGCCAAGGTGCTGATGAGCGGCCTCGACTACGAGCGCGCCGTTCTCTCGGGCGGCCCGCTGGGCATTATGGCCGCATGCATGGACGCGGTGATCCCCTACATCCACGAGCGCAAGCAGTTCGGCCAGAGCATCGGCGAATTCCAGCTGATGCAGGGCAAGATCGCCGACATGTACTCGACCTGGCAGGCCACGCGCGCCTACGTCTACGCCGTGGGCAAGGCCTGCGACCGCAACGACCATGCGCGCACCTTCCGCAAGGACGCGGCCGGCGCCATCCTCTACTCGGCCGAGAAGGCGACGTGGATGGCCGGCGAGGCGATCCAGGCGCTGGGCGGCGTGGGCTACACCAAGGAGTTTCCGGTCGAGCGGCTGTGGCGCGACGCGAAGCTGTACGAGATCGGCGCGGGCACGAGCGAGATCCGGCGCATGCTGATCGGCCGCGAGCTTTTCGCAGAGACGGCCTAGGATGTTTTTCTCCCTCCGCCTCTGGGGGAGGGCTGGGGTGAGGGCAAGCAGCGTCGAATGAGGCATTGCGCTGAACCAGCGCCGCCTGCCCCCATCCCCACCTTCCCCCGGAGGGGGAAGGTGCCAGACAAGGAGACAAGGAAGGAAATGAGCATGACCGCTGCATTGACCGAGAGCTACGGCAAGGGCGCCACCGACGTCCCCCTCATCGAACAGACCATCGGCGACTTCTTCGACGACATGGTCGCGAAGCAGCCCGATCGAGAGGCGCTCGTCAGCCGCCATGAAGGCAGGCGCTACACCTACCGCGAACTGCAGGCCGAGTCGAACCGCCTCGCCAGCGCGCTGCTGAAGCTGGGCCTCGTGCCCGGCGACCGCGTCGGCATCTGGTCGCACAACAACGTGCCATGGGTGCTGATGCAGATCGCCACCGCGAAGGCCGGCCTGATCCTCGTCAACATCAACCCGGCCTACCGCACCTCCGAGCTCGAATACGCGCTCAACAAGGTCGGCTGCAAGGCGCTGGTGACGATGGCGCAGTTCAAGACCAGCGACTACCTCGGCATGCTGCGCGAGCTGGGCCCAACGCGCCTTCCGCAGCTGGCCCACACCTTCTGGATCGATGCGAAGCCGGGCGAGGGCGAGGAGCAGCCCGGCATGCAGCGGTTCTCGCAGCTGCTCGCGAGCGGCGACGCCGGCGACCCGCGCGTCGCGCAGGTGCAGAAGACGCTGAAGGCTACCGATCCGATCAACATCCAGTTCACCAGCGGCACCACCGGCTTCCCGAAGGGCGCGACGCTCACCCACCGCAACATCCTGAACAACGGCTTCTTCATCGGCGAGTGCATGAAGCTCTCGCCAGCCGACAGGCTGTGCATCCCGGTGCCGCTGTACCACTGCTTCGGCATGGTGCTGGGCAACCTGGCCTGCCTCACGCACGGCTCGGCCATCGTGTACCCGAACGACGGCTTCGACCCGCTGACGGTGCTGGAGACGGTGCAGGCCGAGAAGTGCACCGCGCTGCACGGCGTGCCGACGATGTTCATCGCCGAACTCGACCATCCGCGCTTCAAGGAGTTCGACCTCTCGACGCTGCGCACCGGCATCATGGCGGGCTCGCCGTGCCCCATCGAGGTGATGAAGCGCGTGGTCAGCGAGATGCACCTTGGCGAGATCACCATCGCCTACGGCATGACCGAGACCAGCCCCGTGAGCTGCCAGAGCAGCACCGACACGCCGCTGGACCGCCGCGTGTCGACCGTGGGCACGGTGCAGCCTCACCTGGAGGTGAAGATCGTCGACCCCGAGACCGGCGCGATCATGCCGCCGGGCAAGTCGGGCGAGCTGTGCACGCGCGGCTATTCGGTGATGCACGGCTACTGGGACGACGAGGCGAAGACCCGCGAGGCCATCGACGCCGAGCACTGGATGCACACCGGCGACCTCGCCACCATGGACGCAGAGGGCTACGTCAACATCGTCGGCCGCATCAAGGACATGGTGATCCGCGGCGGCGAGAACATCTACCCGCGCGAGATCGAGGAGTTCCTCTACCGCCATCCGAAGGTGCAGGACGTGCAGGTGGTCGGCCTGCCCGACCCCAGGTACGGCGAGGAGCTGTGCGCGTGGATCATCGTCAAGCCCGGCCAGAGCGCCACCGAAGACGACATCCGCGAGTTCTGCAAGGGCCAGATCGCACACTACAAGGTGCCGAAGTACATCCGCTTCGTCGCCGAGTTCCCGATGACCGTGACCGGCAAGATACAGAAGTTCAAGATCCGCGACGAGATGAAGGCGCAGCTGGGGCTGGACGAGGCTCGTACTGCATGAAGACGGATGCCGGACGCGCAGGGCTCGAAGGTTTCGCGAAAGACGCGAAAGGACAACCGGACCGTTCGACTGAATTCTTCGCGTCCTCTGCCTCCTGCCCCCGAATTTGATTCCAACATGACCCAACTCGAAACCAAACTCAACGCCCGCTCGGCGGACTTCCAGGCCAACGCCTCTGCCATGCGCGCACTGGTCGACGACCTGCGCGCACAGTTCGCGAAAGTGGAGCAGGGCGGCGGCGAGGCCGCGCGCGCCAAGCACACGGCACGCGGCAAGCTGCTGCCGCGCGACCGCGTGGCCGAGCTGCTCGACCCGGGCACGCCCTTCCTGGAGATCGCGCCGCTGGCCGCGCATGCGATGTACCTCGACGGCAAGGGCGTGGAGTCCGCGCCGGGCGCCGGCATCATCGCGGGCATCGGCCGCGTCAACGGCGTGGACTGCATGATCGTGTGCAACGACGCGACGGTGAAGGGCGGCACCTACTACCCGATGACGGTGAAGAAGCACCTGCGCGCGCAGGAGATCGCCGAGCAGAACCGCCTGCCGTGCATCTACCTCGTCGACTCGGGCGGCGCCAACCTGCCGAACCAGGACGAGGTGTTCCCCGACCGCGAGCACTTCGGCCGCATCTTCTACAACCAGGCCAACATGAGCGCCCAGGGCATCCCGCAGATCGCGGTGGTGATGGGCTCGTGCACGGCCGGCGGCGCCTACGTGCCGGCGATGAGCGACGAATCGATCATCGTGAAGAACCAGGGCACCATCTTCCTGGGCGGCCCGCCGCTGGTGAAGGCTGCCACAGGCGAAGTGGTGACGGCCGAGGACCTGGGCGGCGGCGACGTGCACACGCGCCTGTCGGGCGTGGCCGACCACCTCGCGCAGAACGACCTGCATGCGCTGGCGCTCGCGCGCGCGGCGGTGGCGAACCTCAACGCCAAGGCCGCACCAGCCCCGGCGAAGGCCGAGGTGCGCGAGCCCGCGTACCCGCGCGAGGAGCTCTATGGCGTGATCCCCACCGACACGCGCAAGCCCTTCGACGTGCGCGAGATCATCGCGCGCATCGTCGACGGCAGCGAGTTCCACGAGTTCAAGGCGCGCTTCGGCGCCACGCTGGTCTGCGGCTTCGCCGAGATCGAGGGCATGCCGGTGGGCATCGTCGCCAACAACGGCATCCTGTTCTCCGAATCGGCGCAGAAGGGCGCGCACTTCATCGAGCTGTGCTGCCAGCGCAGGATTCCGTTGGTGTTCCTGCAGAACATCACCGGCTTCATGGTGGGCCGCAAGTACGAGAACGAGGGCATCGCGCGCCACGGCGCCAAGATGGTGACCGCCGTGGCCACCGCCAACGTGCCCAAGTTCACCATCATCATCGGCGGCAGCTTCGGTGCCGGCAACTACGGCATGTGCGGCCGCGCGTACAGTCCGCGCTTCCTCTGGATGTGGCCCAACGCGCGCATCAGCGTGATGGGCGGCGAGCAGGCCGCGAGCGTGCTCGCCACCGTGAAGCGCGACGGCATCGAGGGCAAGGGCGGCAGCTGGAGCAAGGAAGAGGAAGAAGCCTTCAAGGCGCCGATCCGCCAGCAGTACGAAGACCAGGGCCACCCCTACTACGCCACTGCGCGGCTTTGGGACGACGGCATCATCGATCCGGCCGACACGCGCCGCGTGCTGGCGCTGGGCCTGGCCGCTTCGCGCAACGCGCCGGTGCCGGAGCCGAAGTTCGGCATTTTCCGGATGTGAGGCGATGACGCTCGCGCCCATGATCGGCTCAAGGATTCGGCGGATGGCGGCCCTGCTCGGGCTTGCCGCTGCCGCGCTGGCATGCACGCAGGCGCTGGGCGCGGCTGCGCTGCTGGAATCGATGGTGATGGTGCCGAAGAAGTCCGGCCTGTTCACGACCGAGCTGGAGACCACGATCTACCGGCCCGATGGCGCCGGGCCGTTTCCGATCGCCGTGATCAACCACGGCAAGGCTGGGGGCGATCCGCGCTTCCAGGGCCGCTACAGGCCGCTGGGTGCGGTCCGCTTCTTCCTGGCTCGAGGCTACGCCGTGGTGGTGTCGATGCGGCAGGGCTTCTCCAAATCTTCCGGCAGCTACATCGGCGGCGGCTGCAACGTGGAGAGCAATGGCCGCGAGCAGGCCGGTGACGTTGCTGCCGTTCTCGACTACGTGACGGCGCAACCCTGGGCCGACAAGACGCGCATCGTGGTGGCAGGCCAGTCGCACGGCGGCTGGACCACGCTGGCCTTCGGCACGCTGGACTATCCGGGCGTGAAGGGGCTGATCGACTTCGCCGGTGGGCTCAAGCAGGAGCAATGCGTCGGCTGGCAGCAGGGCCTGATCGGCGCGGCCGGCAGCTACGGCAAGCAGACCGGCGTGCCTTCGCTCTGGTTCTACGGCGACAACGACAGCTACTTCCCGCCCTTCGCATGGAAGGGCATGCACGAGAGCTACACGGCTGCGGGCGGCAAGGCGAGGCTGATCGCCTTCGGCACCTTCGGAGGCGACTCGCATTCGATGTTCGGTGCTGCTGACGGCGCACGCATCTGGCAGCCTGAGGTCGCCAGGTTCCTGCGCGAGATCGGCCTGCCCGACGAACCGCGCGCGGAGTTCGCGCGCTACGAAGCGGAACCGCCGATGCCGGCCAGCGGCTATGCGGCGCTCGATGCGATGGAACGCCTGCCGGACCAGAGCGCAGCCGCGCTCGATGGCTACCGCGTCTTCCTGGGCAAGTCGTCTCCCCGCGCCTTCGCCGCCAGCGCGCAGGGCGGCTGGGGCTCCGCCTGGGGCGGAGAGGATCCGCGCGGCCGCGCCATGGAAAGCTGCGCGCGCAAGGCGCGGTCCGGCGGATGCCAGCTCTATGCCGTCGACGGCAACGTCGTCTGGAAATCGACACCATGAACGAATACACCAAACTCCAACTGAACTTCGAAGGCGCCATCGCCCGCATCTGGCTCGACCAGCCCGATGCGCGCAACGCCTTCGACGACGTCGTCATCGCCGAACTCACGCGTGCCTTCACCGAAGCCGGTGCCGCGCCGCAGGTCAAGGCCGTCGTGCTGGGCGCGAACGGCCCGGCCTTCTGCGCGGGCGCGAACCTCAACTGGATGCGCCGCATGGCCGACTACACGCGCGACGAGAACATCGCCGACGCGGGCAAGCTGGCCGCGATGCTGCGCACCATCGCCGAGTGCCCCAAGCCGACGATCGCGCGCGTGCAGGGCGATGTGTATGCGGGCGGCATGGGCCTCGTTGCCGCATGCGACATGGCGGTGAGCGTCGATACCGCCTGGTACTGCCTGAGCGAAGTGAAGATCGGCCTCGTGCCCGCGACCATCAGCCCGTACGTGCTGCGCGCGATGGGCACGCGCGCCTCGCAGCGCTACTTCCTCACGGCCGAGCGCTTCACCGCGGCGGAGGCGCATCGGATCGGCTTCGTGCACGAAGTGGCGAGCGCGGACGCGCTCGATGCGAAGCTCGACGAGCTCGTGAAAGCACTGACCGGTGCGAGCCCTGCCGCGGTGCGCGCCTGCAAGCAGCTGATCGCCGACGTGGCCGGCCGCGAGATCGACGATGCGCTGATCGCGAAGACGGTCGAGGGCATCGCCGACATCCGCGCGAGCGACGAAGGCCGCGAAGGCGTGCAGGCCTTCCTGCAGAAGCGCAAGCCCTCGTGGCTCGAAGCGAACAAGTCCTGAAGACCCATCCTCCGGAGGTCGCGCCATGAACACCAGCCTCGACATGCCGCAGCTGCTCGCACTGGCCGCCGCCATCGGCTGGGCCAGCGGCGTGCGGCTCTACCTGGTCGTGCTGCTGACGGGCCTGGCCGGCTACTTCGGCTGGGTGCCGCTGCCGGGCGGGCTGCAGCTGCTGGCGCATCCGGTAGTGATCGCAGCCAGCGGCTTCATGGTCTTTATCGAATTCTTCGCCGACAAGATCCCCGGCCTCGATTCGCTGTGGGACGTCGTGCACACGGCGATCCGCATCCCGGCGGGCGCGGCGCTCGCGGCCAGCGTGTTCGGTGTGGACCACGGCGTGATGGCGATCGTCGCGGCGCTGCTGGGCGGCAGCTTCGCGGCCACGGCGCATGCGGCCAAGGCCACGACGCGCGCGGCCATCAACACTTCGCCCGAGCCGTTCTCGAACGTCGGCGCCTCTCTGGCGGAAGACACGATGGTGCCCGCGGGGCTGTGGCTCGCGGTGGCGCATCCCTTCGTCTTCCTCGTGCTGTTCGTGCTGGTGCTTGTGGCGAGCGTGTGGCTCATCCGCAAGAGCTGGCGCTTCCTCAAGGCGCTGTTCGCCCGCGTGGCCCGCATCTTCAGCGGCCGGCCCGATCCGGGCGTGGTGCCCGCGTTTCAACTGAAAAAGAATCCTCCGGGAGACACTCCGAATGTTTAAGAAGATCCTCATTGCGAACCGTGGCGACCAGCCGCGAAGCGGCGCAGCGGCGCAGCCAGATTGCCTGGCACGCGCAGCGTGCGCAGGCGATTCCACCGCGAAAGTCCACCATGTTTAAAAAAATCCTTATCGCCAATCGCGGTGAAATCGCCTGCCGAGTTGCCGCGACTGCCCGCCGCATGGCGATCCGCACGGTCGCCGTGTATTCCGATGCCGACGCGCACGCCAACCACGTGCGCGCCTGCGACGAGTCGGTGCACATTGGAGGCAGTGCGCCGAAGGACAGCTACCTGCGCTGGGAAAAGATCCTCGAGGCCGCCAAGGCCACGGGCGCAGAGGCTGTGCACCCGGGCTACGGCTTCCTGAGCGAAAACGAGGAGTTCGCGCAGGCCTGCGCCGATGCCGGGCTGGTCTTCATCGGCCCGCCGCCCTCGGCCATCAAGGCGATGGGCCTGAAGGCCGAGTCGAAGCAGCTGATGGAGAAGGCCGGCGTGCCGCTGGTGCCCGGCTACCACGGCCACGACCAGAACCCGCAGCTGCTGCAGCGCGAGGCGGACCGCATCGGCTACCCGGTGCTCATCAAGGCCAGCGCGGGCGGCGGCGGCAAGGGCATGCGCGCGGTCGACAAGGCCGAAGACTTCGCAGCCGCGCTCGCCTCGTGCCAGCGCGAGGCCATCAACAGCTTCGGCGACGACGCGGTGCTGATCGAGAAGTACGTGCAGCGCCCGAGGCACATCGAGATCCAGGTGTTCGGCGACACGCACGGCAACTGCGTCTACCTGTTCGAGCGCGACTGCTCGGTGCAGCGGCGCCACCAGAAGGTGCTCGAAGAAGCGCCCGCGCCCGGCATGACGGAGGCGATGCGCAAGCAGATGGGCGAGGCGGCAGTGGCGGCAGCGCGCGCCGTGAACTACGTGGGCGCGGGCACTGTGGAGTTCATCGTCGAGCAGCGCGAGGGCGGCGAGATGAACTTCTTCTTCATGGAGATGAATACGCGGCTGCAGGTGGAGCATCCGGTGACCGAGGCCATCACGGGCCAGGATCTCGTCGAATGGCAACTGCGCGTGGCCTCCGGCGAGGCGCTGCCCGCGAAGCAGTCGGAACTGCAGATCCACGGCCACGCCATCGAGGCGCGCATCTGCGCCGAGAACCCCGACAACAACTTCCTGCCGGCCACAGGCACGCTGCGCGTCTACCGCAAGCCGCAGGCCACCGCCTTCCAGCGCAGCCGCGTGCGCATCGACGACGGCGTGCGCGAGGGCGGCGAGATCTCGCCCTTCTACGACTCGATGATCGCCAAGCTGATCGTGCACGGAAGCACGCGCGAGGAAGCGCTGGCCCGGCTCGACGCGGCGCTGGCACAGGTGCAGATCGTGGGCGTGGCGACCAACGTGCAGTTCCTGCGCGGCATCCTGGCGACGCAGTCGTTCTCGAAAGCCGACCTCGACACTGCGCTGATCGAGCGCGAGCGGGCGGTGCTGTTCGACCGCGAGCCGCTGGGGCTGCCGCTGGCCGCTGCCGCCGCGATCACGCGCACGCTGATCGCCGAATGGCCCGGCAAGTTGCCCGAGCCCTTCGCGCGGCGCGACGGATGGCGTTCGCTGGGCGAGTACCGGCGGCACTTCGACTTCGAGTTCCGCGGTGCCGAACAGACCGCCGTGCTGACCTACAGGCGCGACGGCAGCCTGTGGCTCGAAGCCGGCGGTGCCGAAGGTCCGCTGGTCATCGGCCAGTTCCCGACCGGCGAGTTCGAGGTGGAGTTCGCCGGAAGCCGCCAGACGCTCGACGTGCACCTCGATGGCGCCGTGGCCCACGTCTTCGCCTCGAAGGGCGCGACGAAGATCACCGCCATCGACCGGCTGGCCCACGCGGGCGACACGCAGGCCGAAGGCGGCCGGCTCACCGCGCCGATGCCGGGTAAGGTGGTGTCCTTCGCGGTCAAGGCCGGCGACAAGGTCAGCCGCGGCCAGCCGCTGGCGGTGATGGAGGCCATGAAGATGGAGCACACCATCGCCGCGCCGGCCGACGGCACGGTGGAGGAGCTGATGTTCGCGCCGGGCGAGCAGGTGGCCGAGGGCGACGAACTGCTGCGCATGAGCGCGGCGGCGGTGGCGGCTGCCTGAAAAAAATTTAACCCCGTTGCGGGCGCCCGCCCGTATCAGCTGCGGTAGTCAACATTCAAGGGAACACCTTCCATGACCTATCGCATGCCCACTTTCCTCGTCCGCCGTCATGCGGGCATCGCCCTGCTGGCCCTTTTGGCCCTGTCGGCCGCGCTGTCGCTGGCGGGATGCAACCGCAACGGCGGTGAAGCCGGCGTGGTCGCCGAATCGGCTCCGCCGCCGGCGCCCATGCAGGCCGCGGCCGGCTATGCCGGCGGCATGGCCATGAAGGACCAGCGCATGCGCTCGGTCGAGCCTGCCGCCGAGCCTTCGGCCTCCGAAGCACAACAGGACGGCACGCCCCTGCAGCGCTTCCTGGCCGTGCGCCAGGATCTGAGCGTCGAGGTGCCGGCCGAGCAACTGGCCGATGCCTGGGGCAAGGTGCGCGACCTGTGCGGTACGCTGAAGTGCGAGCTGCTGTCGTCGTCGCTGCTGCGCGAGACGCCGCAGCAGCCCGGCAATGCCATGCTGGAGATGCGCGTGGAGCCCGCCGACGTCGACAGGCTGCTCGGCGGCCTCGCCGGCGTGGCCAGCGTGGTCTCGCACACCACCACCAGCGAGGACAAGACCGCCGAGGTGATCGACGTCGAGGCCCGCATCAAGAACCGCACCGAGTTCCGCGACAGCCTGCGCACGATGCTGCGCGACACCGTCACCAAGCGCACCATGACCGACCTGCTGGCCATCCAGCGCACGCTGTCGGACACCCAGGCCGAGCTCGACGCCATCGCCACGCAGCGCAAGGTGCTGGCGCAGCAGACCAGCAAGCAGCACATCCAGATCCAGTTCACGGCCAAGCGGGCGCTGGTGAGCAGCGGCGACGGCTACAGCCCGATGCGCAATGCGCTGCGCAACGCGGGCTCGGTGCTGTCTGAAAGCGTGGGCTCGCTCATCACCTTCATCGCGGCGGTGCTGCCCTGGCTGCTGCTGGTGGTGCTGCCGCTGGGCTGGCTGGCGCGGGTGCTGTGGCGCCGCCGCCGCGCCAGCTAAGAATCAGTCAGTAAGATCGCGCACCTACCGCTTCAAGGCCTTTTGTTTTAAAGGCACCCATTCGCGCAGGAGCCTTCTTCCCGATGCCGGACCCGCTACGCCTCTATGTGGACGCCCAGTTCGTCAGCCCCTATGCCATGTCCGTGTACGTGGCGCTGCACGAGAAGCAACTGGACTTCCACATCTCCGCCGTCGACCTGGGGGCGCTGGAGCACCGGGCGGCCGGCTTCTCGCAGCTGTCGCTGACCCAGCGCGTGCCGACGCTGTTGCACGGCGATTTCGCGCTCTCCGAATCGTCCGCCATCACCGAGTACATCGACGAGACCTTCGCCGGCATCGCGCTGTATCCGCGCGACCCCCGGGCGCGTGCCCGTGCTCGGCAGCTGCAGGCCTGGCTTCGCAGCGACCTGATGCCGGTGCGCCAGGAGCGCTCCACGGAGGTGATCTTCTACGGCCCGGCCGGCGTGCCGCTGTCCGCAGCCGCCCACCATGCGGCCAAGACGCTCTTCCAGGTCGCGCAGGCGCTGCTGCCCGAAGGTGCCGAGAACCTGTTCGGCGACTGGTCGATCGCCGACGTCGACCTGGCGCTGATGCTCAACCGCCTGGTCATGAACGGCGACGCCGTGCCGAAGCGGCTGGCGTCCTACGCCGACCGCCAGTGGCAGCGGCCCTCGGTGCAGCGCTGGGTGGCGCTGGAGCGGCCGCCGCGCTGAGCCTGCGGCGGCGGCGAATCCGTCAGCCCACCACCACTTCGCTGACCTGCGACACCGGCGCGATGTCGGTGTAGTTCTTCACGTCGCCCAGGATTTCCTTCGCGTGCGGGCCGAAGGACTTCTGGAACGATTCGACCGATTCGGCGAAGACGTGGCACATGGCGACGTAGGCGGGCGCGGAGCCCGGCGCGCCGCCGGCGAGGCCCTTGTCGATGGTGTACGAGAGGCAGGCATCGCCCATGCGGGCCTTGAGCAGGGGCATGTGCTTGTCGCGGTAGTAGTCGTGATCGAACCGTGCGCCGGGGGTATGGGGGTACATCACGCTGAACTTGATCATTGCAGGAGTCTCCGGAGGTGGGCGTTCGAGGATAGGAGATGGCCCATGCCCGCACAACCCGGGGGCGATGCCGGGGCGACGCGGGCGCGACCCGGCGCGAGCGTGGTCAGGCCCTAAGATGCGCGCCCATGCGAATCACCGTCTACCTCACCGACAACCGCCCCGAACCCTGGGTCGAAGGCCTGAAGGCCGAACTCCCCGATGCCGTCATCGAAGCCTGGAAGCCCGGCGCGCCGCAGGCCGACCATGCCGTGGTGTGGGCGCCGCCGCAGGAGTTCCTCGACGAGCAGCCGAAGCTGCGCGGCATCTTCAACATCGGCGCGGGCGTCGATGCGCTGCTCAAGCTGAAGGTGCCGGCGCACACGCGCATCGTGCGGCTCGACGACGCGGGCATGTCGGTGCAGATGGCCGAGTACGTCTGCCACACGCTGATCCGCCACTTCCGCGAGTTCGACGTCTACGAGGCCGATGCACGCGAGGGCAAGTGGAGCTACCGCAAGCCGAAGATGCGGCGCGACTTCCCGGTGGGCATCATGGGGCTGGGCGTGCTCGGCGAGCGCGTGGCGAAGGCCGTGGGCCAGTTCGAGTTCCCGGTGCTGGGCTGGAGCCGCTCGCCGAAGCAGATCGAGGGCGTGCGCGTGTTCAGCGGGGAGGCGCAGTTCGACGAGTTCCTGTCGTCCACGCGCGTGCTGGTCAACCTGCTGCCGCTGACCGATGCGACGCGCGGCATCCTCAACCGCGACACGCTGGGCAAGCTGAAGCCCGAGGGCTATCTCATCAGCATCGCGCGCGGCGGCCACCTGGTGGAGGACGACCTGATCCCGCTGCTGGACGCGGGCCGGCTCGCGGGGGCGACGCTCGACGTGTTCCAGGTCGAGCCGCTGCCTTCCGACCACGCCTTCTGGCGCCATCCGAAGATCACCGTGACGCCGCACGGCTCGGCGCGCACGCTGCGCGAGGAGTCCATCGCGCAGATCGCCGGGAAGATCCGCGCGATGGAGCAGGGGCTGCCGATCTCTGGCGTGGTCGATCCGGCGCGCGGCTACTGACGACGGGGGCACGGCCTCCCTCCGGGCCCGCCGGAGTGCATCGCGGGCAGGGGAAACCCTGAAACATTGATTTTTCACAAGTATGAAAATCTTTTCATGACTGTGAAAACTGCGTTTCGGGTGATCGAGATCGTCGAGCTCTTCGCCCGGGAGAAGCAGCCGCTGGCTCTTTCCGAGATGGCGCGGCTGCTCGACATGCCGGTGTCGAGCTGTCTGGGCCTGATTCGCACGCTCGAGGAGCAGGGCTACATGTACGAGACCGGCCGCCGCCAGGGCTACTACCCGACCGGCCGGCTGCTGGCGATGGCGCAGGTCATCGCCGCCCACGACCCGGTGCTCGACCGGGTGAAGGCCACGCTCGAGGAACTGCGCGACGCCGCGCGCGAGACGGTGGTCTTCGGCAAGTTCCGCGACGCGGGCCAGGTGGTGTACCTGGAGGTGCTGAGCGCGCCGCAGAGCATCCGCTACACGGCAGAGTCGGGCGAGACGCGCCCGGCCTACGCCAACTCCATCGGCCGCGCGCTGCTGTCCACGATGGACCCCGATGAGCGCCGCCGGCTGCTCGAAGGCGCGACGCTCGCGCCGCTGACCGACGCCACGCTCACCACTGCCGAGGCCATCGAGGCCGAGCTGCAGCGCTCCGCCGTCCGCGGCTGGTACGGCAACGTCGGCGAGAGCATTCCCGACCTGATCGGCCTGGCCTGGCCGCTGCGCATCGGCGGCGAGGCCTATGCCATTTCCGTCGCCGGCCCGCGCTACCGCATGGAGTCACGCATCGAGGAGATCGCCGCGATGCTGCGCTCCGCATGCCTCGCCATCGAACCCAAGAACGAAAGCCCCCGATGACAGCAACGACCGCCGCAACCCCCCGCTATTTCGTCCGCGAAGCCGAGATCGCCGGCTACCACCCCGCCAACCACACCGGCACGCTGAACAAGCGCCTCATCGGCCCCGAGACCGTGGGCGCGAAGCAGCTCGAGGTGCTGGTGGGCCACATCCAGAAGGGCAAGGGCGCCCTGCCGCACGCGCACCCGGGCATCGAGCAGGTCTGCTACATGCTCGAAGGCCGCGCGGTCGCCGAGGTGGGCGGGCAGCGGCAGGAGCTGCACCCGGGCGACAGCTGCTTCTTTCCCGCCGACGCGATGCACACCTTCACCGTGGTGAGCGACGAGCCGGTGCGCGTGCTGGTGATCTACAGCCCGCCCTACGAGGAATCGCCGGAGCGCGTGATCCGGCCCTGAGAACCGACAGCGCAACAACCGGAGACAAAGCATGCAGACAACGAAGAACGCGACCGGGCAACCGGCCGCGATGGCGAACCGTCGCCGTTTCATTTCCATCGGTGCGGCCGCCGGCCTCGCGGGAGCCATGCCCTGGGCCTTCGCGCAGGACGGCTACCCCAGGCAGCCGATACGCATCGTCGTGCCCTTCGCCGCCGGCAGCGGCACCGACGCGGTGGCGCGCATCGCGGGGCAGATGCTCGGCGATGCGCTGAAGGGCTCGGTCATCATCGACAACAGGGCGGGCGCCAACGGCGTGATCGCGGCCGAGTACGTCGCCAAGGCAGCGCCCGACGGCTACACGCTGTTCATGACGACCAACACCACGCACTCGGCCAACCCGAGCCTGATGAAGTCGCTGCCCTACGACCCGGTGAAGGACTTCGCGCCGGTCAGCCGCATGGGCAACCTGCCCTTCATGCTGGTGGTGAACAACGACCTGCCCGTGAAGAGCGTGGCCGAGCTGCTGGCCTGGGGCCGCGCGCACCCGGGCAAGCTCACCTACGCGAGCGGCAACAGCACCGGCATCGTCAGCGGCGCCACGCTCTCGCGCATGAGCGGCGTGCCGATGCTGCACGTGCCCTACAAGAGCACGCCGCCGGCCATCGCCGACCTGATCGGCGGGCAGGTGTCGATGATGGTGGTCGACCTCGCCGCGGGCCTGGCCACGGTGAAGGCCGGCAAGATGCGCGCGATCGCCGTCACCACGCAGGAGCGCACCAAGCTCTTCCCCGAGCTGCCGCCGCTGGCCGACACGCCCGAGCTCAAGGGCTTCGACATCACCTCGTGGAACGGCGTGTTCGCGCCGGCCGGCACACCGCGCGACATCGTGCTGAAGCTCAACAAGGTGCTGGCCGAGATGGCGAACGGCCCGGTGTTCCGCGAGCGCGTGGCGAAGCTGGGCTTCGACGCCTTCGGCAGCACGCCGGAAGAGCTGGGCGCGTTCACCGTGTCGGAGCTGGCGAAGTGGAAGAAGCTGATCCAGGCCGCAGGCATTCAACCCGAATGAGCGAACTGAATTTCTCCCTCCCCCGCTGGGGAAGGGCAGGGGTGGGGGCAAGCGGCGTACCCGATGGGCGCTCTGCCTGCCCCCATCCCAGCCTTCCCCCAGAGGGGGAAGGAGCCAAGACCAAGACATGAATACCTCCGGACCTCTTCAAGGCATCCGCATCCTCGACCTCACGGCCGTGGTGATGGGCCCCTACGCCACGCAGACGCTGGGCGACCTCGGCGCCGACATCGTGAAGGTCGAGCCGCCCGGCGGCGACAACCTGCGCGCCGTCGGGCCGATGCGCAACCCGGGCATGGGTGCGATGGCGATGCACCTCAACCGCAACAAGCGCTCCATCGTGCTCGACCTCAAGCAGCCCGAGGGCCGTGAGGCCTGCCTGCGGCTCGCAGCGGGCTGCGACGCGCTGATCTACAACAC
Organism: Variovorax sp. 22077; assembly: GCF_052044195.1. Taxonomy (NCBI): domain Bacteria; kingdom Pseudomonadati; phylum Pseudomonadota; class Betaproteobacteria; order Burkholderiales; family Comamonadaceae; genus Variovorax; species Variovorax sp. 22077. The sequence goes on along the minus strand of NZ_JBQEQC010000003.1, from coordinate 339,546 downwards.
GCGGCCGCAGGCGATGGCACGGCTCGGGCTCGGCTACGAGGCGGTGTCGGCGGTGAACCCGAAGATCGTCTACCTCGGCGCCTTCGGCTATGGCGAGCAGGGGCCCTATGCAGGCAAGCCGGCCTACGACGACCTGATCCAGGGGGCGGCCGGCGTCGCCTCTCTCTTCGCGCAGCAAAGCGGCGGCGCGCCGCGCTATGCGCCCGTCACGCTGGCCGACCGCGCGGTGGGGCTGCAGGCGGCCATCGCGCTGCTCGCGGCCGTGCTGCACGCGCAGCGCACCGGCAAGGGGCAGGCGGTCGAGGTGCCGATGTTCGAGGCGCTGTCGCAGTTCGTGATGGGCGATCACCTCGGCGGCCACAGCTTCGAGCCGCCGCTGGGCCCCACCGGCTATGCGCGCCTGCTCGCGCCGCACCGCAAGCCCTACGCCACGGCCGACGGCTACCTCAGCGTGCTGATCTACAACGACAAGCACTGGCAGGCCTTCTTCGACGTGATCGGCCGGTCCGAGCTGCGCGACTCGCCGATGTTCGGCACGCACACGGCACGCGCCGCGAACATCGGCGCGGTGTACGCCTTCGTGGCCGAGGTGATGGCCACGCGCACCAGCGACGAATGGTTCGCCGCGCTGTCCGGCGCCGACATCCCGGTCGCGCGCCTGCACAGCACCGAAAGCCTGCTCGACGACCCGCACCTGCGCGCCGTCGGCTTCTATCCCGAGCTCGACCATCCGAGCGAAGGCCGCATCCGCACGCTCGCGCCGGTCGGCCGCTACAGCGCCACGCCGGCCGGCATCCGCCGGCCGGCGCCGCGCATCGGCGAGCAGAGCGTGGAGCTGCTGCGCGAGGCGGGCTATGGCGACGAGGCCATCGAACGCATGCTCGAGCGCGGCGTCACGCTGCAACCGGAACCCACGAAAGACAGCGAAGAATGAACTTCTCCCTCAACGAAGACCAGCGCTCGCTGGTCGCCGCCATCGAACGCCTCTGCGAGGACTTCCCCATCGACTACTGGCGCGACCACGACGACCGCGCCGTGTTCCCGCACGAGTTCCATCGCGCAGTGGCCGAGAGCGGCTGGCTAGGCATCGCCATGCCCGAGGCGCAGGGCGGCGCGGGACTTGGCATCACCGAGGCGGCGCTGATGATGCGCGCCATCAGCGCATCGGGCGCGGGCATGTCGGGCGCGTCGTCGGTGCACATGAACATCTTCGGACTCAACCCGGTGGTGGTGTTCGGCAGCGAAGCGCAGCGCCAGCGCTTCCTGCCGCCGCTGATCGCGGGCACCGAGAAGGCCTGCTTCGCGGTGACCGAGCCCGATGCGGGGCTCGACACCACCCGCCTCAAGACGCAGGCCGTGCGCCAGCCCGGCGGCAGCTACGTGCTGCACGGCCGCAAGATCTGGATCTCGACCGCGCAGGTGGCCGACCGCATGCTGATCCTCGCGCGCACCACGCCGCTCGACCAGGTGAAGAAGCCCACGCAGGGCCTCACGCTCTTCTACACGCCGCTGGACCGCAGCAAGGTCGAGGTGCGAGAGATCCACAAGCTCGGCCGCGCGGCGGTGGACTCCAACATGCTCTTCATCGACGGGCTCGAGGTGCCGGAGGAGGACCGCATCGGCGAGGAGGGCCGGGGCTTCGAGTACATCCTGCACGGCCTCAACCCCGAGCGCATATTGATCGCGGCGGAAGCCATCGGCATCGGCCGCGCCGCGCTGCGCATCGCCTCGCAGTACGCGCAGGAGCGCGTCGTGTTCGGCCGCCCCATCGGCCAGAACCAGGGCGTTGCGCATCCGCTGGCGCGCGCCTGGGCCAACCTGGAGGCGGCCGACCTGATGATGCTCAAGGCCGCCACGCTCTACGACGCGGGCGAGCCCTGCGGCACCGAGGCCAACGCCGCCAAGTACCTCGCTGCAGAGGCGGCGCACGACGCCTGCCAGAACGCGGTGCTCACGCTCGGCGGCATGGGCTACGCGAAGGAATACCATGTGGAGCGTCTGCTGCGCGAGAGCTACATCCCGCGCATCGCCCCCGTCAGCCCGCAGATGATCCTGAACTTCATCGCCGAGAAGGCGCTGGGGCTGCCCAAGTCGTACTGATCTCTTCTGTCGAGCCATGAACACCGTCACCCGCCATCTCTTGATCCGCGGCCTCGTGCAGGGCGTGGGCTACCGCTGGTCGATGGTGCAGGCGGCCAGGCGGATCGGGCTGCGCGGCTGGGTGCGCAACCGGCGCGACGGCAGCGTGGAGGCGCTGGCGGCCGGCGAGGCTTCCGCGGTGGAGGAGCTGATCCGATGGGCGCGTCGCGGACCGCAGGGCGCGCGCGTCGATGCGCTCGACGCGGGCGAACCGGCCGGCGCCATCGCGGCCCAGGTGCTGCCCGACGGCTTCGAGCAGAGGGAGACGGCCTAGCAACAGCTGCCTGGCGCCATTTGCAACCTCGCAGGCGCGCATTGCTACCTTCCCCGACTGCCGCCGCGGACAGGGGATTTCCATGTGGCCGACAATCCAGGGCGGTCTTCCATCCTCCAGCGATACAAGAGACATCCCCATGAAACTCCCCACTAAAGTCCAGCTCGTCGACGTCGGCCCGCGCGACGGCCTGCAGAACGAGAAGCAGCCCGTGTCCGCCGAAGTGAAGATCGGCCTCGTGCACCGCCTGCAGGACGCGGGCCTGAAGGAGATCGAGGTCACCAGCTTCGTGAGCCCGAAGTGGGTGCCGCAGATGGCCGACAACGCCGAGGTGATGCACGGCATCGAACGCAGGCCCGGCGTGCGCTATTCGGTGCTCACGCCCAACATGAAGGGCTTCGAGGCGGCCATCGCCGCACCGCGCGAGGAGTGGCCCGACGAGATCGTGGTGTTCGGCGCGGCGAGCGAGGCCTTCAGCCAGAAGAACATCAACTGCTCCATCGCCGAGAGCATCGAGCGCTTCGCACCGGTGGTGGCCGCGGCGCTCGAAAAGGGCATCCAGGTGCGCGGCGCGATGTCGTGCACGGTCGGCTGCCCCTACGAGGGCGAGATCGCGCCGGCCAAGGTCGGCTACCTCGCCCAGCTGATGAAGGGCATCGGCGTGCAGCGCGTGGACGTGGCCGACACCATCGGCGTGGGAACGCCGCGCAAGGTGCAGGCGGCGATGGAGGCCACGCTGGCGCACTTCGGCGTCGACGCAATCTCCGGCCACTTCCACGACACCTACGGCCAGGCGCTGGCCAACACGCTGGCGGCGCTTGAGCTGGGCGTGTGGAACTTCCAGTCGTCCTCGGCCGGCCTGGGTGGCTGCCCCTACGCGAAGGGCGCGACGGGCAACGTGGCGACGGAGGACGTGGTCTACATGCTGCACGGCATGGGCATCGAGACCGGCATCGATCTCGACCGGCTGATCGACGCGGGTGTCTACATCAGCGAGGCACTCGGCCGCGAGCCGAACTCGCGCGCGTCGAAGGCCATCCGCACGAAGCGGGCCGGCTGAATTTCCTTGTCGATTGCTGTATTGAATGAACGGGAGTAGGTAGTGGATCTGCATGTCTGGCTTGCATTCCTGGTGGCCAGTTGCGTCATCGCGGTGTCGCCCGGTTCGGGCGCTGTGCTCAGCATGAGCCACGGGCTCAGCTATGGTGTGCGGCGCACCACGGCGACCATCGTCGGGCTGCAGCTGGGGCTCGCGGTGATCCTGCTGGTGGCCGGGCTCGGCGTGGGCGCGGTGCTCACCGCCTCGGCCAGCGCCTTCCTGGTCGTCAAGGTGGTCGGTGCGTGCTATCTGCTGTGGCTGGGCTGGCGCCAGTGGCGCGCCCCCGTCGCGAAGATCGAGGGCGACGCGGCGGAGGCTGCCGAGCCCGACCTCAGCGCATCGCAGCGCGTGCTGCGCGGCTTCCTGACCAACGTGACCAACCCCAAGGGCATCGTCTTCATGGCGGCCGTGCTGCCGCAGTTCATCCAGCCGACCCGGCCCCTGTGGCTGCAGCTGCTGGTGCTGCTGGCCACGACGGTGATGGTCGACGTGACCGTGATGCACGGCTATGCCTGGCTGGCCGCGCGGCTGCAGGGCGTGCTGCGCAGCGTGCGTGCGCGCCGGGCGCAGAACCGCGTCTTCGGCGGCGTGCTGATGGCCATGGGCGCGATGCTGTTCATGTTCAAGCGCAGCGCCTGAGGGCGCCCCTTCTCAGCCTGATAGATTCGAAGCCATCATGTGCGGATCCGAACTCCATAAGCTCCCCGAAGGCGTCCAGCGCGTTTCCCGCGCCCTGCAGGATGCCGGCCACCCCCATTCCCCACGCATGCTCGACGACGCCTGCCGCACTGCGCAGCAGGCGGCCGACGCGCTCGGCATCTCGGTCGGGCAGATCGCCAAGAGCATCATCTTCCGGCGCAAGAGCGACGAGTCGGCGGTGCTGGTCATCACCTCGGGCGACAAGCGCGTGGACGAGAAGAAGGTCGATGCGCTGGTCGGCAAGACCGGCCGTGCCGACGCCGACTTCGTGAAGTCGCGCACCGGCTTCACCATCGGCGGCGTGTCGCCCGTGGGCCACCTGACGCCGCCCGTGGTGCTGATCGACCGCGAGCTCTTCCGCTTCGAGGAGATCTGGGCGGCAGCCGGCCATCCGCACGCGGTGTTCCAGCTGCGCCCGCACGACCTCGAGAAGCTCACCGGCGCGCCGGTGGCCGACGTGGTGTGAACTTCGCGGAAGCCGAGACGCTGGCCGAACGAGCCGTGGCGGTGCAGGCCTCGGCGGGCGACGTGCCTTCGCCGTGCTGCTCGGTCTGCCGCATGGATCGCCTGAGCGGCTTCTGCGAAGGCTGCCTGCGCACCATCCCCGAGATCGCGGGCTGGAGCAAGATGGAAGACGAGACCCGGCGCCACGTGTGGCGGGCGATCGAGCTGCGGGCCAAGGCCGGCATCTGGCGCGTGCCCGCGGCGAATCCAGGAGACAGCAGCCCATGAAGCACATCGACTTCCATCTCGACTTCATCTCTCCGTATGCGCATCTCGCCTTCGAGCACCTGCCGCAGGCGCTCGAGGGGCTGAGCTACAGCGTCGCCTACAGGCCGGTGCTGCTGGGCGCGCTGCTCAAGCAGCACGGCCAGCTCGGGCCGGCGGAGATTCCGTCGAAGCGCAGCTGGACCTATCGCCACGTGCTCTGGCTCGGCCACACCCACGGCATCGAGATCCGCATGCCGGCCTCGCATCCCTACAACCCGCTGGCGCACCTGCGGCTGGCGGTCGCCACGAGCGACGACGGCACCATCAGCCGCCTCGTGGCCGAGACCATCTTCCGCCACGTCTGGCGCGGCGGCGAGGAAGCCGCGGACCCGGCACGCCTTGCCGCGCTCACCGGGCAGCTCAAGCCCAAGCGCGACGCGAACAGCGACGAGAGCAAGGCCCTGCTCAAGCGCAACACCGACGAGGCCCTGCAGCAGGGCGTCTTCGGCACGCCGACCTACGTGGTCGACGGGCGCCTGTTCTGGGGCTTCGACGGCCTGCAGATGCTGCGCGCCTACCTCTCGGGCGACGCGTGGTTCGACGGCCCGGACTGGGCTTCGGCCGACCAGCGCCCGGCCTTGCTGCGCAGCAGCAAGGCCGCCTGAGGACAAACCCGCGGTACGCGGGAAAGCGCCCCGATTTCCTACAGGCTGAAACGAGCCGCGCGGGTTTCACCCTAGAACGTAAGCGCCGGTTCAGTTTCGCGAAAGGATCGGGTCAGTCGCGTCTCCAAGAATGCCTTCACGGTCCCGGATGCCGGGTGCCGCAATGAACGCAAACACAGGAGACGACCAATGGCAGCCACACTAGATTCGAGGGGAGTGCCGCACCCGGCCCCCCGGCCCATGTCCTCGGAGGAGAAGAAAGTCATCTTTGCCTCCTCGCTCGGCACCGTGTTCGAGTGGTACGACTTCTACCTCTACGGCTCGCTGGCCGCGATCATCGCGAAGCAGTTCTTCAGCGGCCTCGATGCGGGCGCTGCCTTCATCTTCGCGCTGCTGGCCTTCGCGGCGGGCTTCCTGGTGCGTCCGTTCGGCGCGATCGTGTTCGGCCGGCTGGGCGACATGATCGGTCGCAAGTACACCTTCCTGGTGACCATCCTGATCATGGGCCTGTCGACCTTCATCGTCGGCCTGCTGCCGAGCTACGCGACCATCGGCGTCGCGGCGCCGGTGATCCTGATCGCGCTGCGCATGCTGCAGGGCCTCGCGCTCGGCGGCGAGTACGGCGGTGCCGCCACCTACGTGGCCGAGCACGCGCCGCACGGCAAGCGCGGCGCCTACACCTCGTGGATCCAGACCACCGCCACGCTCGGCCTGTTCCTGAGCCTGCTGGTAATCCTGGGCGTGCGCGAGTTCATGGGCGAGGCCGCGTTCAACGACTGGGGCTGGCGCGTGCCGTTCCTGGTGTCGATCCTGCTGCTGGGCATCTCGGTGTGGATCCGGCTGACGCTGTCGGAGTCGCCCGCCTTCCAGAAGATGAAGGCCGAGGGCAAGACCTCGAAGGCGCCGCTGGCCGAATCCTTCGGCCAGTGGAAGAACCTGAAGATCGTGATCCTGGCGCTGGTGGGCCTGACGGCCGGCCAGGCGGTGGTCTGGTATTCGGGCCAGTTCTACGCGCTCTTCTTCCTGACTGCGCAGCTGAAGGTCGATGCGACCACGGCCAACCTGATGATCGCCGCCGCGCTGCTGCTGGGCACGCCCTTCTTCGTGGTGTTCGGCACGCTGTCGGACAAGATCGGCCGCAAGCCGATCATCATGGCCGGCTGCCTGCTGGCCGTGGTCACCTACTTCCCGGTCTTCAAGATGCTGACCGAAGCCGCCAACCCGGACCTGGCCCGCGCCCAGGCCACCGCCGGCGTGACGGTGACGGCCGACCCCGCGACCTGCTCTTTCCAGGGCAACCCGGTGGCACGCGAGATCGACTTCAAGAGCTCCTGCGACATCGCCAAGCGCTACCTGGTGCAGAACTCGGTGAGCTATGAGAACGTGGCCGGCGCGCCGGGCTCGAAGGCCATCGTGAAGATCGGCGACAAGTCGATCGAGGCGCCCATCGGCAACGTCGTCAATTCCAAGTTCGACGAGAACTCCACCAAGGAAATCGCCGCCTTCAAGAAGGGCGTGGCGGAGGACCTGAAGGTCGCCGGCTACCCCGCCAAGGCCGACCCCGCGAAGATGAACAAGGTGCTGACGGTGGTACTGCTGTTCTGGCTGGTGCTGCTGGTGACCATGGTCTACGGTCCGATCGCCGCGATGCTGGTCGAGCTCTTCCCCACGCGCATCCGCTACACCTCGATGAGCCTGCCGTACCACATCGGCAACGGCTGGTTCGGCGGCCTGCTGCCGACCACCGCCTTCGCCATCGTGGCCTCGACCGGCAACATGTTCAACGGCCTGTGGTATCCGATCATCATCGCCGGCATCACGCTGGTGGTGGGCACGCTGTTCATCCGCGAAACCAAGGACGTGGACATCTACGCCAACGATTGATTGACCCCCAGGCTTCGCGCACTTCGTGTGCTTCGCCAACCCCCTCTCCGAGGGGGCAACACCAGCGGCCCGGCAAAGCCGGTTCCGCGGTGTTCCTTGCGAAATACCGAGACCGCCTTTTCTGCCTGTTCAACAAAGAGGCTTCATGCCGACCGCATGAGGCCTTTTTCTTGAACCATCCAGGAGACAAAACCCATGTGGAAACTCGTCGTCGGCTTCGTCATCTTCGCCGCCATTGCCCTGTACGTGATCTCGAAGGCCGGTGACAAGGTCGACATGTCGGGCGAGAAGCATGGTGGCGACACCACCACGCACGAGCCCGCGCCCGCCGCTGCGCCGAAGTAGGCCCGGGGATTCTTCAGGCCGGAACACCGCGGAACCGGCTTTGCCGGGCCGCTGGTGTTGCCCCCGGTGGGGGGTGGAGAAGCGACACGAAGTGCGCGAAGCCTGGGGGCGAGCCTATCGCCTGAATCGGCCGTCGCTCACGATCGAGAGGTCGACGTAGTCGATCCCCGTGTGGTCGGTCGGCGAGTAGCTGACGTCGAGCCCGCCGCCCACGTCGTACTGGAAGCTGTTGAGCGTGGCGATCAGCTTCGCGCGCGTGGGCTTCGGGCCCGTGCGGCGCAGCGCCTCCACCATCACCTTCGTGGCGACGAAGCCTTCGAGCAGTGCAGGCGAGAGCTCGTTCTGGCCCTTGGCCTTGGCCAGCGCCAGCGCTTCCTTGATGAGCGGATGGCCGAAGGCGCGCTCGTAGGGCAGCACCTGCGTGACGATCACGCCCGCACTGGCCGAGCCCAGTTCCTTGATGAAGCCCGAGGCCGCGTTGTTCGACAGCGTGATGATCTGCGCAGCCGAGCCCGCCGCGCGCAGCGCCTTGATGCCGTCGGTCACGGCGGTGCCGGAGCCGATCCACAGCACCGCCTGCGCGTTGGCCTTGGTGAGCTGCGGCACGATGGCCGCGTAGTCGGGCTTGCTGCGGTCGGCCAGCGCCACCACGGCCGGCTTCAGGTTGGCCTTCTCGAAGCCCTTGCTCGCGCCTTCCATCGCGTCCTTGCCGAAGGAGTCGTCGGCCTGCACGACGGCGATGCGCTGGATGCCGGTGGTCTGCAGGTGCTGCACCGCCTTCTCGGCCTCGCGCTGGTAGGTCGAGCGCACGTTGAAGATGTTCTTCTGCACCGGCTTGTGCAGCGCCATCGCGCCGGTGGAGGGGCCGACCAGCGGCACGCCGTGCTTGTCGAGCAGCGGGATCACCGCGAGCGTGTTCGGTGTGCCGCGGTTCAGCAGCAGCGCGAGCACCTTCCTGTCCTCGATGAGCACGCGCGTGTTCTCCAGCGAACGCTTCGCGTCGAGCCCGTCGTCCATGCGGATCACCTCGATCTGCTCGCCGTTGATGCCGCCCTGCGCGTTGACCTGGTCGATGACCAGTTGCGAGCCCAGGATGGTTTCCTTCACGCTGGCGGCCACCGGGCCCGAGAGGTCGGCCGACTGGCCGATCAGTATCTGGGCCGCCGCGCCCGGCGCCGCCAGGGCGAACAACAGCGCAGCGGCGCAGGACGTGAGCGTCTTCTTCATCGAGCGAAGCCTTTCCGGGGCGTGTGCCTGTGTCAGAAACTGTGTAATGTGTTGCTGAACGTCACTTGTCGCCAGTTGACGCAAACCCTGTCAAACCAAGGTTTCCAGCGCCCGGAAAAAAAGCGGCCCGCCGGTGCGCCGGCGGGCCGTTCAAACTCGCCCCTTCCGGGGCGGGGGACTCAACGCTTGAAGCGACCGTCGCTGATGATCGACAGGTCCGCGAAATCGATGCCGCTGTGGTCGGTGGGCGAATAGCTCACTTCGAGCCCGCCGCCGAGGTCGTAGCCGCGCAGGCCGTCGAGGGCGGCCACCATCCTGGCCCGCGTGGGCTTGGGCCCGGCGCGGCGCAGCGCCTCCACCAGCACCTTGGCCGATGCGAAGCCTTCGAGCGCGGCCGGCGACAGCTCCGACTGGCCCTTGGCCTGTGCGAGCGCCAGGGCTTCCTTCACCATCGGATGGCCCAGCGAGCGCTCGTTGGGAAACACCTGCGTCACGATGACGCCCTTGCTCGCGTCGCCCAGTTGCTTGATGAAGCCCGACGAGGCGTTGTTCGACAGCGTGACCACCTGCGCGGCCGAACCCGCGGCGCGCAGCGCCTTGATGCCGTCCACCACCGCTACGCCGGAGCCGATCCACACCACCGCCTGTGCGTCTGCGCCCTTGATGGCGGGCACGATGGTCTTGTAGTCGGGCTTGTCGCGGTCGGCCGGAATGGTCACGGTGGGTTTCGCCTTGCCCTTGGCGAAGCCGGTCATCGCGCCTTCGAGCGCGTCGGCGCCGAAGGAGTCGGTCACGTGCACGACCGCGATGCGCGTGAGGCCGATGGTCAGCAGGTGCTGCACCGCCTTCTCGGCCTCGCGCTGGTAGGTGGCGCGCACGTTGAAGACGTGCTTCTGCAGCGGCTTGTGCAGCACCATCGCGCCGGTGGAGGGGCCGATGAGCGCCACGTCGTACTTGTCGAGCCAGGGAATGATCGCCTGCGAGTGCGGCGTGCCGCGGCTCATGAAGAGCGCCAGCACCTTCCTGTCCTCGATCAGCACGCGCGCGTTCTCGCTGGCGCGCTTCACGTCGAAGCCGTCGTCCATGCGCAGCACCTCGATCTTCTCGCCGTGGATGCCGCCCTGCGCGTTGGCCGCGTCGATCACGAGCTGCGCGCCGCCGATGGTCTCGTTCACGCTCGCGGCCACCGAGCCGGTCATGCCGGCGGTCTGGCCGATCAGGATCTGGGCCGACGCGCCGAGCGCGCTGAAGGCCAGCAGGGCTGCGGCGCAGAGCGTGCGTGTTCTCTTCATGGAGTCCTTTCGAGGCAATGCAGTCGCGCTGTCGGGCAACGATGCAAACAAATGTGGTATTTGTTTCTGAAAGTGTCCTGAATGCCATCAGGACAAACCCCTGCGCGGCCATCGCCCTTGTGACCTAGTGCGCAAACCCGTCACGGACCACTCCCTAGAATGTTTGCCCCACCCCCCAAGGCACTCATGACACAGGGCTCCATCCGGATTCGCGGCGCGCGCCAGCACAACCTCCAGAACCTCGATCTCGACATTCGCACCGGCGAAATGACGGTGGTCACCGGGCCCAGCGGCTCGGGCAAGTCGAGCCTCGTTTTCGACACCCTCTATGCCGAAGGCCAGCGGCGCTACGTGGAGACCTTCTCCGCCTACGCGCGCCAGTTCCTGGACCGCATGGACAAGCCGGCCGTCGACAAGGTCGAAGGCGTGCCGCCCGCCATCGCCATCGACCAGACCAACCCGGTGCGCTCCTCGCGCTCCACGGTCGGCACGATGACCGAGCTGAACGACCACCTGAAGCTGCTCTTCGCGCGCGCAGCCAACCTGTTCGACCGCGAGACCGCGCTGCCGGTGCGCCACGATTCGCCCGACAGCATCTACGCGCAGATCGTCGAGCGAGCGGCTGCGGCAGGCGATCCGCGGCTGGTCGTCACCTTCCCGGTCGAGCTGCCCGCGAGCACCACGGCCGACGAGGTGCAGCAGTGGCTTTCGGCCAGCGGCTTCACGCGCGTGCAGGCCGAGCGCGAAGTGGCCACGCCCACGGGCCCGCGCAAGGTGCTCGACGTGGTGGCAGACCGCTTCCGCGCATCGAGCGCCGAGCGCTCGCGCGTGGTGGAGGCCATCGAGGTCGCGCTCAGGCGCGGCAGCGGGCGCGTCACGGTGCATGCCACGGGGGCCGAGGAAAACGCGCCGACCGATGTCTGGAAGTTCTCCACCGGCCTGCACTGCCCCGAGAGCGACATCCGCTACGCAGACCCGATCCCGTCGATGTTCTCGTTCAACTCGGCCGTGGGCGCCTGCGACACCTGCCGCGGCTTCGGCCGCGTGATCGGCGTCGACCTGGGCCTGGTCATTCCGAACGACAAGCTCACGCTGCGCGCCGGCGCCATCAAGACCATCCAGACGCCTGCCTGGAAGGAAGCGCAGGACGACCTCATGCGCCATGCCGAAACGGCCGGCATTCCGCGCGATACGCCCTGGAACAAGCTCACCGACGAGCAGAAGCACTGGGTGATCGAGGGCACGCCCAACTACAAGGAAGGCAACTGGAACAAGCAGTGGTACGGCGTGCGCCGCTTCTTCGCCTACCTGGAGAGCAAGGCCTACAAGATGCACATCCGCGTGCTCTTGTCCAAGTACCGCAGCTACACGCCGTGTCCCACCTGCAGCGGCGCGCGCCTGAAGCTCGAGAGCCTGCTGTGGCGCATCGGCAGCAAGGAAGACGCCGACGCGGTGCTGCCGCCCGAGAAACGCTTCATGCCGACCGGCGCGAAGTGGACCCGCGCGCAGCTGGAGGCGCTGCCGGGGCTGTGCCTGCATGACCTGATGCTGCTGCCCATCGAGAGGCTGCGGCAGTTTTTCGACCGCATGGGCCAGGGAATGGCTCCGTCCCCCTCCGGGGGAGGGCAGGCGGCCTCCGCAAAAGCCGTGGCCGTGGTGGAGGCCGAGAGCCCCCATCCCAACCTTCCCCCAGCGGGGGAAGGAGCAAGACAGGGCGAGGCGCAGGCGCTGAAACTGCTGTTCGAGGAAATCACCACCCGCCTGCGCTACCTCCACGACGTCGGCATCGGCTACCTCACGCTGGACCGCCAGAGCCGCACGCTCAGCGGCGGCGAGGTGCAGCGCATCAACCTCACCACCGCGCTCGGCACCTCGCTGGTCAACACGCTGTTCGTGCTCGACGAGCCCAGCATCGGCCTGCATCCGCGCGACATGAACCGCATTACCGAGGCCATGCTGCGCCTGCGCGACGCGGGCAACACGCTGGTGGTGGTCGAGCACGACCCGGCCGTGATGCTGGCCGCCGACCGCGTGATCGACATGGGCCCGGGCCCCGGCGCACGCGGCGGGCAGGTGGTGTTCGACGGCACCACCGACCAGCTGCGCGATGCCGACACGCTCACCGGCCAGTACCTGGGCGGGCGCAAGAAGATCGGCATGGGCTTCAAGCGGCTGGTGAGCGAGAACACGCACCGGCTTATCCTAGAGGGCGTGCGCGAGCACAACCTGAAGAACGTGACGGTCGAGTTCCCGCTGGCGCGCCTGGTGTGCGTCACCGGCGTGAGCGGCTCGGGCAAGTCCACGCTGATCCAGGACGTGCTGGCTCCGGCGCTCATGCGCCACTTCGGCAAGGCCACCGAAAGCCCGGGCGCGCACGACCGCCTGCTCGGCGCAGACCACCTGGGCGACGTGGTGTTCGTCGACCAGTCGCCCATCGGCAAGACCGCGCGCTCCAACCCCGCGAGCTACGTGGGCGCCTGGGACGCCATCCGCGAGATCTTCGCCACGGCGACGCTGTCGCGCCAGCGCGGCTACACCGCGAGCAAGTTCAGCTTCAACTCCGGCGACGGTCGCTGCCCGACCTGCGGCGGCTCGGGCTTCGAGCATGTCGAGATGCAGTTCCTGTCCGACGTGTACCTGCGCTGCCCCGACTGCGACGGCAAGCGCTACCGCCCCGAGATCCTCGAAGTGCGCGTGGAGCGCAAGGGCAAGAGCTACAACGTCGCCGACGTTCTCGAACTCACCGTGGCCGAGGCCGCGGCCGTGTTCGAGGCCGACCGCGACGTGCTGCGCGTGCTGCAGCCGATCTCCGACGTGGGCCTGGACTACGTCAAGCTCGGCCAGCCCGTGCCCACGCTCTCCGGCGGCGAGGCGCAGCGCCTGAAGCTCGCGGGCTTCCTGGCCGAGGCTGCGAAGAACGCCACCGCCAGCAAGCAGTCGGTGGCGCGCAAGGGCACGCTCTTCCTGTTCGACGAGCCCACCACCGGCCTGCACTTCGACGACATCGCGCGGCTCATGCGCGCGCTGCGCAAGCTGCTCGATGCCGGGCACTCGTTGATCGTGATTGAGCACAACCTCGACGTGATCCGCGCGAGCGACTGGCTGATCGACCTCGGCCCCGAGGGCGGCGAGGGCGGCGGCCAGGTGGTGGCCGAGGGCACGCCCGAGCAGCTGCGCGAGAACCGCGCCTCGCTCACCGGCGCCGCGCTGGCCGACTACGAACTCGCCATCGGCCCCGAGGCCTACAAGGTGGCCGAGCGCGCAGCGCGCCGCTACGTCGCCAACGCCAAGACGGCGCCGGGCGCCGATGCGGTGCAGATCGTCAACGCGCGCGAGCACAACCTGAAGAACCTGAGCGTGGACATCCCGCGCGGCAAGTTCAGCGTGGTGACGGGCGTGAGCGGATCGGGCAAGTCGACGCTGGCCTTCGACATCCTCTTCAACGAGGGGCAGCGCCGCTACCTCGAATCGCTCAACGCCTATGCGCGCAGCATCGTTCAGCCGGCGGGCCGGCCCGAGGTGGACGCGGTGTACGGCATTCCGCCGACGGTGGCCATCGAGCAGCGCCTGTCGCGCGGCGGCCGCAAGAGCACCGTGGGCACGACCACCGAGGTGTGGCATTTCCTGCGCCTGCTGTACGTGAAGCTGGGCATCCAGCACTGCATCCACGACGGCGCGGCCGTGCAGCCGCAGACGCCCGACAGCATCGCCGCACAGCTGATGCGCAACTTCAAGGGCCAGCACATCGGACTGCTCGCGCCGCTGGTGACCAACCGCAAGGGCGTCTACACCGAGCTGGCCGACTGGGCGCGGCCGCGCGGCTTCACGCACCTGCGCGTGGACGGCGAGTTCCTGCCGACCACCGGCTTCCCGCGCATCGACCGCTTCAAGGAGCACAGCATCGAGCTGCCGGTGGCCAGCCTCGACGTGCTGCCCTCGAACGAGAACGAGCTGCGCGCGGCGCTGGCCAAGGCGCTGGAGCACGGCAAGGGCGTGGTGCACGTGCTCAGCGATCTCGACGGACTGCGCGCCGCGATGATGGCCGGCGTGTCCACCGCGGGCATCGGCCGCGTGAACGTGTTCTCCACGCTGCGCGCCTGCCCGGTGTGCAGCACCAGCTACGCCGAGCTCGATCCGCGCCTCTTCAGCTACAACAGCAAGCACGGCTGGTGCCCCGACTGCGTGGGCACCGGCGTCAAGCTCAGCAAGGACCAGCGCAAGGTGTTCGACGACTCCGTGCTGGCCGGCGACGACAAGGGCCGCGAGCAGACCTTCGCCGAGCCCGAGGTGGAAGACCTGGCCGACGTGGCCTGCCCGACCTGCGAGGGCACGCGCCTGAACGCCACCGCGCGCGCCGTGAGCTTCGGCACCGCGGCCGACGGCACGGGCGGCATCGGCATCACCGAGCTCGCGCGCATGAGCGTGACCGAGGTGCGCCAGTGGTTCGAGGGCCTCGCGCTCACCGGCCGCGAAGCCGAGATCGCGCGCGACCTGGTGCCGGAAATCAGGAGCCGTCTCGAGTTCCTGGAAGAAGTGGGCCTGGGCTACCTCACGCTGGACCGCGGCGCGCCCACGCTCTCGGGCGGCGAGGCGCAGCGCATCCGCCTGGCGGCGCAGCTCGGCAGCAACCTGCAGGGCGTGTGCTACGTGCTCGACGAGCCGACCATCGGCCTGCACGCGCGCGACAACCAGATCCTGCTCGATGCGCTGCACAAGCTCGGCGACAAGGGCAACACGCTGGTGGTGGTGGAGCACGACGAAGACACCATCCGCCGCGCCGACCACATCATCGACATCGGCCCGAGCGCCGGCAAGCGCGGCGGCCGCCTGGTGGCCGAGGGCACGGTCGCCGACATCCAGAAGGCCGACGACTCGCAGACCGGCCGCTACCTGCGCGACGCCATCCGGCACCCGCTGCAGGCGCGCCGGCTGATCCCGTCGCCCGACCCGAAGGCCGAGGAAAGCGGCGAGTGGCTCACGGTGCACGGCGCCGACCTGCACAACCTGCAGGACGTGACGGCCACGCTGCCGCTGCGCCGCCTGGTGGTGGTCACCGGCGTCAGCGGCTCGGGCAAGTCGACGCTCGCGCGCGACGTGCTGCTGGCCAACGTGCAGGCCATCGTGACGCAGCGCTCGACCAAGGCGGGCCGCGATGCCGACGCCGCCGGCAAGCGCCCCGCGTGGGCGGGCTGCCGCAAGGTCGAGGGCTACGAAACCGTCGACCGTGTGCTCGAGGTCGACCAGACGCCCATCGGCAAGACGCCGCGCAGCTGCCCGGCCACCTACATCGGCTTCTGGGACACCATCCGCAAGCTCTTCGCCGACACGCTGGAGGCCAAGGCGCGCGGCTACGGCCCGGCGCGCTTCAGCTTCAACACCGGCGAAGGCCGCTGCCCGGGCTGCGAGGGCGCGGGCGTGCGCACCATCGAGATGAGCTTCCTGCCCGACGTGAAGGTGCCCTGCGAGGTGTGCCACGGCGCACGCTTCAACCCGGAGACGCTGGCCGTGAGCTGGCGCGGCAAGAGCATCGGCGACGTGCTGAAGATGGAAGTCGACGAGGCCGTCGAGTTCTTCGCGAGCATGCCCAACATCAGCCACCCGCTGCAGCTGCTGAAGGACGTGGGCCTGGGCTACCTCACGCTGGGGCAGCCCTCGCCCACGCTCTCGGGCGGCGAGGCGCAGCGCATCAAGCTGGTCACCGAGCTGAGCAAGGTGCGCGACGACATCACCCGCCGCGGCCAGAAGGCACCGCACACGCTGTACGTGCTCGACGAGCCGACCGTGGGGCTGCACATGGCCGACGTCGAGAAGCTGATCCACGTGCTGCACCGGCTGGTGAACGGCGGCCACAGCGTGGTGGTGATCGAGCACGACCTCGACCTGATCGCCGAGGCCGACTGGATCCTCGACCTCGGCCCCGAGGGCGGCAGCGCCGGGGGGCGCATCGTCGCGGCGGCGCCGCCGGAAGAGGTGGTGCGGCTGGGCACGCACACCGGCGTGGCGCTGAAGCCGGTGCTGGCGCGCTGAGCGCGAAAAGGGCCTCGCCGGTGCAGGTCGCCGGCGAGCCTCTTCACCTCGGCGCATAGGCCTTTCGAGGGTATCGCCAAGGTCATGCAAAGCGGCGCACAATGGCTTCCAACCCTTGGCGCAGGCGCATCCTGAATCAGCCACGGTGGAGTGAACATGCGAGGGATGAAGCGCCGCGGCGGGGCTACGCAAGGAGCCATGTCATGACCCGCTTCATCGATGTTCACAGCCTGGTCCGCCTGGTCGACGAGACCGGCGTCCCGCAGTTCCTGACCGCGCTGGCCGACGCGCTGCGCGACGACTTCATGCGGTGGCGGGAGTTCGACAAGAAGGCGCGCGTGGCCAGCCATTCGCACCTCGGCGTGATCGAGCTGATGCCGGTGGCCGACGACGGCGCGTACGCCTTCAAGTACGTCAACGGACATCCGCACAACACCGCGGTCGGGCTGCCGACCGTCATGGCCTTCGGTGTGCTGGCCGAGGTCGACACGGGCTACCCCGTGCTGCTTTCCGAACTCACGCTCACCACCGCGCTGCGCACGGCCGCCACCTCGGCGATGGCCGCGAAGGCGCTGGCGCGGCCCGATTCGCGCAGCCTCGCGCTGATCGGCAACGGCTCGCAGAGCGAGTTCCAGGCGCTGGCCTTCCATGCGCTGCTGGGCATCGAGGAAGTGCGCGTGTACGACATCGATCCGCACGCCACCGACAAGCTGGTGCGCCACCTGTCGGCCTGCACGCCGCTGGAGATCGTGCGCGCCCGCTCGGTGGCCGAGGCGGTGCGCGGCGCGGACATCGTCACCACCGTCACCGCCTACCAGGGGCGTGCGACGGTGCTCACACCCGACATGATCGAGCCGGGCATGCACATCAACGCGGTGGGCGGCGATTCGCCCGGCAAGACCGAGCTGCATCCCGGTGTGCTCGACAAGGCGCGCGTGTTCGTCGAGTACGAGCCGCAGACCCGCGTCGAGGGCGAGATCCAGCAGGTGGCCGCCGACTTCCCGGTGAGCGAACTCTGGCGCGTGCTGCTGGGCGAAGTGCCCGGGCGAGAGAGCCCCGCGCAGGTCACGCTGTTCGACTCGGTGGGCTTCGCGCTGGAGGACTACACGGCGCTGCGCTACATCCAGCGCATCGCCACGGAGCGCGGCATCGGCCGGCAGATCGCGCTGGTGCCCGAGCTCGACGACCCGAAGGACCTGTTCGGGCTCACGGCCTCCGGCAGGCGCCGGGCGGTGCTGCGGCGTGCGGCATGATGGGCGGCTTCGCCACTGCCGCCTTCCGTCTTCATGCTCACCATCTACAACGACCGGCACGCTCTCCACCAGGGCAAAGTCGAGATGTTCCGCGGCGAGCTCGTGCCGTGCTTCGAGGTGCCTGCCCGCGTCGACCATGTGAGGCATGAGCTGGAGCGCAGGCGCATCGGTGCGCTGCAGGCGCCCGACGCCTTCGACGAAGCGCTGCTCGCGAAGGTGCATGCGCCGCGCTACCTGGATTTCATCGCCCATGCGTGGGACGAGTGGGTGGCGCTGGACCCGTCCAACGCGACGCGCGATGCGCTGCCCTCGTACTGGCCCACGCGCGGCATGCGCAGCGACGTGCTGCCGAAGAGCTTTCCCGCGCGCCTGGGGTTCTTCTCCTTCGATGCGGGCACGCCGTTGATGGCCGGCAGCTGGGCGGCGGCGCGACACGGCGCGGCCTGCGCCTGGACCGCGGCCCAGCGCGTCGTAGGCGGCGAGCGCGCTTCCTTCGCGCTGACGCGCCCGCCGGGCCACCACGCGGGCGCCGATTTCTTCGGCGGCTACTGCTTCCTCAACAACGCCGCCGTGGCGGCGCAGGCGCTGCGCGACGCGGGTGTCGAACGCGTCGCGGTGCTCGACGTCGACTACCACCACGGCAACGGCACCCAGGCCATCTTCTACGAGCGCGACGACGTGCATTTCGCAAGCCTGCACGGCGATCCGCTGACCGACTACCCCTACTACCTCGGCCATGCCGACGAGCGCGGCGCCGGACGCGGCGAGGGCTTCAACCACAACCTGCCGCTGCCCCGCGGCACCGACTTCGCCGCATGGCGAGCCGCACTGAAGACCGCGCTGGCCCGCATCGCCGAAGTGAAGGCCGGTGCGCTGGTGGTCTCGCTGGGCGTCGACACCTTCGAGGGCGACCCGATCTCCGGCTTCAGGCTCAGGAGCGACGACTACCTGCGCATGGGTGAAGACCTTGCGCGGGCCGGATTGCCGACGGTGTTCGTCTTCGAGGGCGGCTATGCAGTGGCGGAGGTGGGCGTCAACGCGGTGAACGTGATCGAAGGGTTCGCGCAGGCCGGCAGCTGACGCACAGGCGACTCGGACGCCGGAATTCGCCCTGTTTTCCCACGGAAATCAGGGCAGCCCCGATTGCCTTCGCCGATGCGGCGGGGCCCAATCGGCGCTTTTCTCTCGTCAGGATCCAGTCAGCCATGCTCCGCCGCTCCACCTTTCTCCGTACCGCCGCCGCCATCGCCGCAGCCGGCGGCCTCGCCCTTCCGATGGCAGCGCTCGCGCAGGCCTTTCCCGCCAAGCCCGTCAAGCTGGTGATCGCCTTCCCGGCGGGCGGCCCGACCGACATCACCATGCGCCAGCTCGCGGAGAACGCGAGCAAGATCCTCGGCCAGCCGGTCATCATCGACAACAAGCCCGGCGCCGGCGGCACGCTGCCCGCGCAGGCGCTGCAGACCGCGCAGCCCGACGGCTACACCGTCGCGCAGATCCCGCTGGGCGTGTTCCGCCTGGGCTACACGACCAAGATCAACTGGGATCCGCTCAAGGACATCACCTACGTCATCAACGTCACCGGCTACGCCTTCGGCATCGTCGTGCCGGCCGACAGCCCGTTCAAGACCTGGGCCGACTTCGTCGCCTACGCCAAGGCCAACCCCGGCAAGCTGACCTACGGCTCCACGGGCACGCTGACCAGCCCTCACCTGACCACGGAGATCGTCGCGCAGAAGGCCGGCATCCAGCTGCAGCACGTGCCCTACAAGGGCAGCGCCGACCTCATGCTCGCGGTGGTCAGCGGCCAGCTGATGGCCGCGGCCGACAGCACCGGCTTCGCACCGCAGGTCGAGGCCGGCAAGCTGCGCGTGCTCAACACCTGGGGCGAGAAGCGCCTGGCCAAGTTCCCCGACGCCCCCACGCTGAAGGAACTGGGCTACGACGTGGTGCAGAACTCGCCCTTCGGCATCGGCGCACCCAAGGGCACGCCGCCCGAGGTGGTGAAGAAGCTGCACGACGCCTTCAAGCAGGCGATGGAAGAACCCAGCTACGTGGCCGCGCTGGGCCGCTACGACATGCTGCCGAACTACATGAGCTCGGCGACCTACACCAGGTTCGCGCAGGACACCGTGGTGAAGGAGAAGGCGATCATCGAGAAGCTGGGGTTGGCGAAGGAAAAGTGAGCCGACCTTAGGTGTCACCCCCTCAGGATGGATGCGAGCGCTATGTTGATGTAGTAGTTGCTCCGTCCCATCCTGTGTTTCTGGACGAAGCCGCCTTCGACCAGTGTCTCGAGATACTTGGTTGCGGTGAGACGCGAGACCTGCAGGTCCTGCTGCACGAATTCGATTTTCGTGTAAGGGTGCATGAAGAGGTTGTTGATCAGGTCCTGGCTGTAGAACTTGTACTTCTCGCGAATGCGGTGCTTGTAGTCGAACAACGCCGACTTGATCGCATTGATCGTCTCGATGGTCTGGCTGGCGGTCTGCTCCACCGCCTCGAGCAGGTACAGCACCCACTCTTCCCATGCGTCCTGGTCCCGCACTGCCTGCAGTAGTCGGTAATAGTCGGCTTTCGTCCGCACTATGTGACTGCTCAGGTAGAGCACCGGAATATCGAGCAGCCGTTCCTTCACCAGGTAGAGCACATTGAGAATTCGACCGGTACGGCCGTTGCCGTCGTAGAACGGGTGAATGCTCTCGAATTGATGATGGATCAGCGCCATCTTGATCAAGGGATCGGCGGCGAACGAATCTGTCTCGTTGACGAAGCGCTCCAATGCGCGCATCAGCGCCTCGATCTCGCCCGGATCCTGCGGCGGCGTGTAGACGATGCGGCCAGCCGCGTCCTTCAGGGCGGTCCCTGGCAGCTTGCGAAAGCCCGCGTTGTTGCGTTCGAGCTCGGACTGGATCCGGATGATGTGGTTCGACGTGATCAATCCGCTCTCGCGGACTTGCTCGAAGCCCACACGCAAGGCCTGCCGGTAGCGCAGCACTTCCTTGGCTGAGGGATTCGCGAAGGCCTCCGGCAAGACATCGTCCTTGAACAACTCGTCGTGTGTCGTGACGATGTTCTCGATTTCCGAGCTGTCCTTGGCTTCCTGGAGGGCCAGCGTGTTGATCAATATTCCCTGATTGGGTATTGCGGCAGCAATTCCCTTGAGTTCAGCCAACCTGCGGCTGGCGCTGGCGAGCTTCTTCAGTATTGCGGGGGTGTCGAACCGCGTGGGGTTCAGTTGGTCGAGCGACGCAAGGATATGCATGGAAATCAAGGGTTTCCATACATGTTAGGCCCGACATGTATAGAAATCCTAAATTTCTATACATGAAGGCAGACTCAAGTCCGCAAAAACCAGAAAACTGCACAGATCATCGATGCGGATGGATTGCAAACAGCTCGTCCACCAGCCGGCCCGCCAGCTCCGGCTGCACCCCGTCCCCGCCGAACACCAGCCGGAACACGATCGGCGCGATCAGGTGGTCGATCACCTGCTGCGGCTCCGGCGCGGGCTCGCCGCGGGCGTGGGCCTGCTCGACCAGGGTGAGCGCTTCCCTGCGGCGATTGCGCAGGCAGTCGGTGTCGGAGTTGCCGTTGGCCAGCGCGGCCGCGGCTTTCAGCAGCGAGGTATTGCACGGCCTGGACAGGTGCTCGATGAGTTCGCGCGCCCAGGCTTCGAGGTCGGCGCGCAGGGTGCCGGTGTCCGGCAGCGGGCGGTTGGGATCGAGCCGGTGGGTGGCGGTTTCGGCCAGCAGGCCCTGCAGGTCGCCCCAGCGGCGGTAGATGCTCGATGCGCTGACGCCCGCCCGCTCGGCCACGGCCGGCACCGTGACGCGCTCCCGTCCCTGTTCGGCCACGAGTTCCTCGAGGGCGGTGCGCACGAGCGCCTGCACCTGGGCGCTGCGGCCGCCGGGGCGCTTGTTGGGGAGGGCGGTGTCGGTCATGGCGATGGACTTTAACGCAAAGATATTTGCTTTAGTGGATTCACAGTTCTAGAATCACAAAAGCAAAAAAAGTTGCGTTAAGGATTCGCCATGCCGTCCTCCTGCCCCGAACTCGCCTCCGCCACCGCCGAGATCGCTGCCCGCTCCAGGCCCTGGCGCCTGCCGCAGCGCGCCGCCTTCGCGCTGCTGGCGACGGTGCTGTTCGCCTTCTTCTTCGCGGCGGCGGCGCCTTCGCCTCTCTTCGTGGTGTTCCAGCATGCCTGGCACTTCTCGTCCTCGCTGCTCACGGTGGCTTTCGCGGTCTACGCGATCGCGCTGCTGGTCTCGCTGCTGGTGGCGGGGTCGCTGTCGGACCACATCGGGCGGCGACCCGTCGTGCTGGCGGCGCTGGTGCTGCAGGCGGTGGCGATGGGGCTCTTCCTGCTCGCGAACGGCATCGGCGGGCTGATCGTCGCGCGCGTGGTGCAGGGCATCGCCACGGGTGTGGCGAGTGGCGCGCTGAGCGCGGCGGTGGTCGAGGCCGCGCCGGCTTCGCGCAAGCGGCTGGGGGCGATGATCACGAGCGTGTCGCCGCTTGCCGGCCTTGCCGCCGGTGCGTTGCTCACGGGCGTGGCGGTGAAGTTCTCGGTGCAGCCGGTGATGCTGGTGTTCGGCGTGCTGGCCGCCGTGTTCGCACTCGGGGCGGCAGTGGTGCTGTGGATGCCAGAGACGGTCACGCCGCGCGCCGGCGCGCTGGCCTCGCTGGTGCCGCGCGTGTCCATTCCCGCCAAGGCGCGCGCCGAGTTCGCGCGCGGGCTGCCGGTGTTCGTCGTGGTTTGGGCACTCGGCGGGCTGTACCTGTCGCTGGCGCCTTCGCTGATGCTGCACGTGTTCGGCATCGACAACGGCGTGGTCAACGGCCTGACCGTGGCAGTGCTCTCGGGCACGGGAGCGATCGCGCCGACGCTGCTGGGCCGCCTCGCGGCACCGCGCCCGGCCATCGCCGGCATGGCCAGCATCGCGCTCGGGCTGCTGCTGCTGCTGGCTTCGCTCGCCACGCGCTCGCTCGCGCTCTTCTTCGTCGGCACGGCGGTGGCGGGCGTCGGCTTCGGCGGGGCCTTCTCGGCGCTGGTGCAGACGCTGGCGCCCATGGCGCAATCGCACGAGCGCGGCGAGCTGTTCGCGGCGATCTTCGTGGTGAGCTACCTCGCGTTCAGCCTGCCTGCGATGCTTGCGGGCTTCCTGGTCGCGCCGCTGGGCTTGCTGAACACCACCGAAGGCTATGCAGCGGTGCTGCTGCTGATCGCGGCCTTCGGCACCTGGAGCCAATGGGCCTTGCTGCGCCGGATGCGGCGCGAGCTGCCTTTGCGCGGGTGAGCGAAGGGAGTTGCTCGGGTCAGGCCTTCCATGCCCTGGTTCCAGCCGTCTCGGCTCCCGCGGCGTGACGGATATCGGCAGCTACCTGTGGGCCGGCTTCCGACTCGAAGCGATAATCACCCACGACGAGGGCGCCACCGGCATCTCCAGCCTCAGTTGACCCCCTACCGCGAGCCCGGCCTCAGCGTGCCGACAGAACCGCGCGCGCCGCCTCGGCGAAGCCGGTCCCGCGTTCGCCCTGCGTCACGTAGCGCGGCAGATGCTCGAGCTGCGGCACGAAGCGCGCGACGTTCGCCACGCCGATGCTGTGCGCGAAGGTACGGAACATCAGCTGGTCGTTGGTGGAGTCGCCCACGTAGGCCCAGCGGTCCATCTCGTCGTCGAGCCGGCGGCCCCACAGCTCGCGCACGATCCAGCGCGCGCCCTCGAGCTTGTCGTTGTCGCCGTACCAGCCGTTGACGTGGATGCTGCTGACGGTGGCGTGCATGCCCTCGCCGCGCATCAGCGCAACCACCTGCGCGATGGTGTCTTCGCTCAATTGCACGAACTCGCTGTGGTCGATGGCGATGTCGGTCTCGCGCCCCGGCGAGTCGGTGGCGCGGCCCACGCCCGGCAGCTCGCGCTCGATGCGCTCCAGCACCGACTGCATGCGCGCGAAGTTGGCCGCGCGCGTGGGCTCGTCCTGCTGGTAGCGTTTCTCGACCTTGCCATCGGCAGACGGCAGCAGCGCCACTGCGCCGTTCTCTGCCACGATGGCATCGACAGGCCAGGTGTTGACGAAAGGAAGGCTCCAGCCCATCGGTCGGCCCGTGATCGCCACCACCGAGAGGCCCGCCGCCTTGAGATCGCCCAGCGCCTGCAATGCATCTGGCGTGATCGCGCCCTCGTGCGTGAGCGTGTCGTCGATGTCGGTGAACACACCGATGAGCCCGGCGCGCGCAGTCTCGGGCCAGTCGGCCAGCGGCAGCAGATGATGGGGCGAGGAGGGCAGGGAAGGCGGCTGCGAAGGCATGGCGGAAAGAATGCGAAAAGGAGCGGCGATCGTACCGGCGCTTTCGTGTAGCATCCCGCCCCCGCCGTGCCATGGAGGCCGGTGCGGCGCCCTCCATGCCCCACATCCTCGTCGACGACCTCCGCAAGACCTACCGCATCTCCGAACGCGACCCTGGCGTGATCGGTGCGCTGCGCGGCCTCGTGCAGCGCCGCCATCGCACGGTGGAGGCGCTGTCGGGCGTGTCGTTCGCGCTGGAGCGAGGCGAGCTGCTGGGCTTCATCGGGCCGAATGGCGCGGGCAAGTCGACCACCATCAAGATCCTCTCGGGCATCCTGCGGCCCGACGGCGGGCGCGTGGAGATCGACGGGCGCGACCCCTTCGCCGACCGCGAGCGCCACGTGGCGCGCATCGGCGTGGTCTTCGGCCAGCGCACGCAGCTGTGGTGGGACCTGCCCGTGGGCGACGGCTTCGACCTGCTGCGCGACATCTACCGCGTGGAGCCCGCGCGCTACCGCCGCACGCGCGACGAACTGGTGGCGCTGCTGAACCTGGAGCGCGTGCTCGCGCAGCCGGTGCGGCAGCTCTCGCTGGGCCAGCGCATGCGCGCGGAGATCGCGGCGGCGCTGCTGCATGAGCCCGACATCCTCT
The DNA here is from genome assembly GCF_052044195.1 of Variovorax sp. 22077. NCBI lineage: Bacteria > Pseudomonadati > Pseudomonadota > Betaproteobacteria > Burkholderiales > Comamonadaceae > Variovorax > Variovorax sp. 22077. The sequence goes on along the minus strand of NZ_JBQEQC010000003.1, from coordinate 314,992 downwards.
TTCTCGACGAGCCCACCATCGGCCTCGACGCGCCCTCGAAGCTCGCAGTGCGCGACTTCGTGCGCCGTGCCAACCGCGAGCGCGGCACCACGGTGCTGCTGACCACGCACGACATGCACGACATCGAGGCGCTGGCCCGCCGCGTGATCATCATCGGCCACGGCCGCGTGCTGGCCGACAGTCCGGTCGAGGCGCTGCGCGCGCAGGTGATGGCCGAGCGCCGCCTCGTCGTCGATTTCGCGCAGGGTGCCGAACTGCCTGTGGAAGTGGCCGGCGCCAGGGTGCATTCGCGCGACGGCCAGACGCTGGTGCTCGACTTCGATCCATCGCAGACCGCGGCGCCAGCGCTCATAGCGCGCATCGCCGCCGCGCACCCGGTGGAGGACATCCGCCTCGAAGGGCTGGCGATCGAAGCCGTCATCGCGCGCTTCTACGCCATGCACGGGGCGGCAGAGGCATGACGGCGGCCAGCCCGCGCGATCTTGCGCGCCCGTACCTCGCGGCCTTCGCATCGCGTTTCCTGCAGATGCTGCAGTACCGCACCGCCGCGCTCGCCGGCTTCGCCACGCAGTGCTGGTGGGGCGGCATCAAGGTGATGGTGTTCGCGGCCTTCTACGGCCATGCGGCCACGACGGGAGCCAGCACGTCGATGTCGCTCGCCCAGGCCATCACCTACACCTGGCTCGCCCAGGGGCTGCTCGTGCTGCTGCCCTGGCTGGGCGATCCGGAAGTGGCGCAGGCCGTTCGCACCGGCGCAGTCGCCTACGATCGGCTGCGGCCCGTCGACGCCTACGCGCTGTGGTTCGCGCGCAGCGCCGGCTGGATCGCCGCGCGCGTGCTGCCGCGCGTGGCGCTGATGGCGGCCTTCGCGATGGTCGCGCTGCCGCTGCTCGGCCTGGGCGAGTGGGCATGGCAGCTCCCGGCGGGCGTGGCGGCGGGGCTCGCGTTCGTGCTGTCGGCCGTGCTGGCGCTGCTGCTGTCGACGTCGATGGTGATGTTGCTGAACGTGGCGGCCACCGCCGCGCTCAACGAACGCGGCATCAGTGCGGTCGCCACGCCGGTGGTCATCGTGTTCTCGGGCAACCTGCTGCCGCTCGCGATGCTGCCCGACGGCTGGCAGACCGCGCTGCTGCTGCAGCCCCTGGCCGGGCTGATGGACATTCCGGCGCGGCTGTACTTCGGGCAGCTGCAGGGCTGGCAGGCCATCGGCGGGCTAGGGCTGCAGGTCTTCTGGATCGCGGTGCTCGTGGCGCTGGGACACATGGCGATGAGCCGTACCATGCGCGGCCTGCAGGTGCAGGGCGGATGAAGGTGGTGAGGGCGATGGGATCGATTCCGCTCTTCTTCCGGCTGGTGGGCGCTTCCCTCGGCGGCCAGGCGCGCTACCCGGCCTCGGCGCTGATGCTGACCGTCGGCCAGTTCCTCGGCACTGGTATCGAGGTGATCGCCGTATGGGCGCTGTTCCACCGCTTCGGCGACGTGCAGGGCTGGCGCATCGGCGAGGTGGCCCTGTTCTACGGCCTGGTGAACTGCATGTTCGCGCTGGCCGATGCGCTGGGCCGCGGCTTCGACCTGCTCGGCACCGAGTTTTTGCGCACCGGCGCCTTCGACCGCCTGCTGCTGCGCCCGCGTCCGCTCGCGCTGCAGCTGATGGGCAACGACTTCCGCATCAGCCGACTGGGCCGGCTGCTGCAGGGGCTGGCGATGGTGGCTTTCGCGACGCAGCAGACGGGCATCGCGTGGACGCCGGGCGCCATCGCCATCGCGCTGCTTGCCATCGCGGGCGGCGTGGCGCTGTTCCTCGGCATCCTGGTGCTGCAGGGCACCCTGGCCTTCTGGACCGTCGAGAGCCTCGAGATCGCGAACGTGCTGACCTACGGGGGCGTGCAGGCCGCGCAGTACCCGCTGGCGCTCTATGCGCGCTGGTTCCGGCGCGTGCTGACCTTCATCGTGCCGCTGGCCTGCGTGGCGTACTACCCCGTGCTGGCGATCCTGGGGAAGACCGATCCGCTGGGGGCGCCGGCGTGGGCGGGGCTGGTGTCGCCGCTCGTGGGGTTCGTGTTCCTGGCGGCGGCGTTCGGGGTGTGGCGCTTCGGGTTGCGCCGCTATGCGTCGACGGGGAGCTGAGGAGCTTCAGCCGATCAGGAAGCGCACGCGGTAGCGCAGGGTGCGGGTCCGCTTTGCTCCGGCCAGTTCCTCGAAGTCGCTTTCTGGGCTGCCGGAAGCCGATGCCGCGGCGCCTCCGGCGTACGCCCAGGTGTGGTCGCCATAGGCACCCGAGTTGTCCGCCTGCGAACCGAGTTCTTCCACCTGTGCGATTGCACCCAGCGTGACGCCCGCTTCCTTCGCAAGGATCAGCGCCTTGCCGCGCGCATGCCGGATGGCGGCCATCCGTGCCTCGGCTTCCGCGCCTTCCTGTGCTTCGAAGCGGGGCTGCTGCATGTCGACGCCCATGGTGTAGCGGGAGTTCGTGAACAGCGGTTCGAGGGCGTCGAGTGCCTGATAGAGACGACGCGTCTCCTTGCAGGCGATCAGCACGCGGTGCGCCACTTCCTGGCCCACGCTGCGCTTGAGATACCAAGGCTGCCAGGCGTCGCGCCCGCCTTCCGTGATCTCGTCGGACGTGAGGCCGGCCTCTTTCAGCGTCCGGATCGTGTCATTGCGAAGGCTCGTCGCTTCGGCCAACGCCACCTCGGTCTTCGAGGCCTTGACTGTGATCGTCAATGTGGCTCGCTGCTCGGTGACCCGTTCGATCAAATCACCGAGCCCTGCGACCTGGATAAAGGTTTCCATGACGGCTCTCTAGCCCGCGCTCTGCAGCGCCAGCCCCGCATGCTCGCGCAGCGGATGGAAGTGGATCTTCGGAAACCGCTCCTGCGCCAGCCGCACGTCGTAGGGCGATGTGCACAGGAAGGCCAGCGTGTCTGCCGCGTCCTTGGCCATGCGCTGCGGGTAGGCATTGACGAACTCGCGCAGCTCGGCCGGCGTATCGGCCGTGATCCAGCGCGCGCCGGTGTACTGGCAGCCTTCGAGCCGCACGTCGGCGTCGTACTCGGCCTTCAGGCGGTGCTGCACCACTTCGAACTGCAGCTGGCCGACCGCGCCCAGCAGCATCGGGCCGCCGATCTCGGGGCGGAACACCTGGATCGCGCCTTCCTCGCCGAGCTGGGCCAGGCCCTGCTGCAGCTGCTTGGTGCGCAGCGGGTTCTTCAGGATCACGGTCATGAAGAGCTCGGGCGCGAAGAAGGGCAGGCCGGTGAACTGCAGGCTGGCGCCATCGGTGATGGTGTCGCCCAGCTGCACGCCGCCGTGGGTGGTGAAGCCCACGATGTCACCCGCGTAGGCCTCTTCCACAGCCTCGCGGCGCTGGCTCATGAAGGTCACGACGCTGGTGGGGCGCAGTTCCTTGGCGGTGCGCTGCACCTTCAGCTTCATGCCCGGCGTGTACTTGCCCGAGGCCATGCGCACGAAGGCGATGCGGTCGCGGTGGTTGGCGTCCATGTTGGCCTGCACCTTGAAGACCACGCCCGCGAAGTCCTTGTCCTCGGGCTGGATCTCCTTGGTCACCGGCTGGCGGTTGACCAGCGTGGTGCTGATGCGCGAGCGCGGCGAGGGCGCCAGGTCGACCAGCGCGTCGAGCACCTCCATCACGCCGAAGTTGTTCACGCCGGAGCCGAAGAACACGGGGGTCTGCTTGCCGGCCAGGAAGGCCTCGCGGTCCCAGGCGGGCGAGGCGCCGGTGGCGAGCTCCATGCTCTCCATGGCGGTCTCGAAGTCGGCGCCGAAGCGCTTGACCAGCGTGTCGCGCTCGGCAAGCGGGATGGTCTCGAAGTCCTGCGGCAGGCGCTCGCTGCCCGACTCGAACACCGTCATCGCCTGCGTGCGCAGGTTCATGATCCCGCGGAAGCTCTTGCCCTGGCCCACGGGCCAGGTCATGGGCACGCACGGCATGCCCAGCTCGCGCTCCACCTCGTCGAGGATGTCCAGCGGCTCGCGCACTTCGCGGTCCATCTTGTTGACGAAGGTGATGATGGGCGTGTCGCGCTGGCGGCAAACCTCGATCAGCCGCCGCGTCTGCGCTTCCACGCCGTTGGCCGCGTCGATCACCATCAGCGCCGAGTCGACGGCGGTGAGCACGCGGTAGGTGTCTTCCGAGAAGTCCTTGTGGCCGGGCGTGTCGAGCAGGTTGATGACGTGGTCGCGGTAGACCATCTGCATCACCGACGAGGCCACGGAAATGCCGCGCTGCTTCTCGATCTCCATCCAGTCGGATGTGGCATGGCGCGAGGCCTTGCGCGCCTTCACCGAGCCGGCGATCTGGATCGCGCCGGAGAAAAGCAGCAGCTTTTCGGTCAGCGTGGTCTTGCCGGCGTCAGGGTGGGAAATGATCGCGAAGGTGCGGCGGCGGCGGGTTTCGGCTACGAAAGACAAGGTGGGCAATCTGCGGGGGGAATCCGCGATTTTAAAAGGCTGGCGGCTTGCGGCCCCTCCGCCCCCGTGCCAGGGGCGCTTCAGCTCCCCAGCGCCTCGCCCATCCCATACGCCCGCATCTGTGCCTCGAACCGCGCCACGTCCTGGCTCAGCACCACGAGGTCGTGCGCCAGCCCCTGGCGATCCTTCACGTGCTTGTTCAGGAGCGCCTCGGGCTTGAAGCCCAGGGCCTGGAAGACGGCGATGGCACCGCGCTGGTCGACGGTCATGCGGGCGACGAGCTTTTCGGCCCCGCGCTCGATGGCCAGCGCGCAGGCTTCGCGCGCGAGCTTGTGGCCCAGGCCGCTGCCTCGCAGCTCGGGCGCGGCGAGCACGCGCAGCTCGGCGACGTGGCTCGACCAGGAGTGCGGATCGCGGATCACCGCCGCGCAGCCGAGCACGGTTTTCTCGCGCACCGCGAGCACGCTGTCGATGTCGCCGCGCTCGATGGCGCGCACCCAGGCGTTCATCACCTTGGGCTGGGTGATGTCGCGCGGCAGAAAGAGCAGGTCGTGCGCCGGCAATGCCTGTGCGAAGGCGAGCACGGCATCGGCGTCTTCGGCGGCCATCAGGCGCAGGACGATGCTGCCCTCGCTGCTGGTCACGGTGCGCGGGTAGGTCCGCGAGAAGGAGTCGGTCACGGTGGTGATGCTCATGTCGATCGCACTCCAAGCCATTCGTCGAGTCTGGGCCACAGCCGGCGCACCGCGTTGGGCCCGGCGGCGAGGCTGACGTGGCCGCCCTTGAGCACCACTTCCTCCTTGTCTGTGGAGCCGATGCCGGCCACCAGCGGCTGCCCGGCCTCATACGGAACGATGTGGTCGTGCTGCGCGAGCGCATGCAGCACCGGCACCCGGATGTTCTTCAGCCGCACCTTCTGTCCGCCGATCACCAGCTCGCCCTTGTGCAGCTTGTTGCCCCACATGAGTTCCTTGACGGTCTGGCGGAAGTACTCGCCGGCCAGCGGCAGCATCTCGTTGCCCCAGCGGTCGAACATGCGGTACGACTTGACGAATTCGTCGTTGTCCATGTTGTCCCACAGCTGCACCATGCCCGCGCTTCGGCCGGCGGGGCGCAGCATGTCGAAGGAGGTGAAGAGCATCTCGGGCGGCACGTTGCCCACGGTGTCGACGAGGCGGTCGACGTCGAAGTAGCGGCGGTCCGACCACGCATGGAACAGCTTCATGCGGCTGAAGTCGACGGGCGTGGTGAAGAGTGCGAGGTTCTTCATCGGCCCGCTGGGGTGCAGCGCGGCATAGAGCGTGGAGAGCACGCCGCCCATGCAGTAGCCCACGAGCGTGACGTCTGCCTCGCCCGAGCGCTCCTGCACGCGGCGGATCGAGTCGGGGATGAAGTCGAGCACGTAGTCCTCGATGCGCAGGTACTTCTCCTGCGGGCGCGGCGCGTTCCAGTCCATCATGTAGACGTCGTAGCCGCGCAGGAGCAGGTGCTCGACCATGCTCTGGCCCGGCGCGAGGTCGAGGATGTAGCCGCGGTTGGTAGTCGCCATCACGATGAGCAGCGGCACTCGGTAGATCTCGTCGGCCATCGGCCGGTAGTGGTACAGGCTCAGCGTGCCGCGACGGTGGATCTCGTCCTTGGGCGTCTGCCCCACGGCGGGCGCGGCGGTGGTGAGGAAATCCAGGCCCTTGATGTTGCGCTGGATCGTGCGCTCGATCTCGGCGGCCATGTCGACCGCGATGTCGGGCAGGGCGAATGTGTTGTCTGCCCCGGCGGTCATGGCGAGCGCTTTCCTGCGGGCTTGCGTGTGCGGGCCGGCGCCTTCGGCACTGGCGGCGATGTCGGGGTCATGGAGGCCGCAGGCGGCTGCCGGGTACGGCGCGGTCCCGGCGCCGCCTTGGCCGATGCAGCGGCCGCAGAGGGGCCGGCTTCCACCGCACGGGCGATGCGCGCCAGGTGGTCGTCGATGCGCTGCAGCTGCTCGCCCAGCACCTGCAGGTCGGCGCGCGTGGGCAGGTTCAGCATCGCGAGGTAGCGCGCCATCAGGTCGCCCAGTGCCTTCTGCGCGGTGAACGAGGCGTTCATGCCGCCGTGCATGCCCTGTCGGAACGGGTCCGAGGCCATGGTCTCGTTGGCGAACTCGTTGGTGCTCTTCTCCCACTGGGCGGTGAGCTCGCGCCACATGGCCATCGGGTCGAGGGGGGAGAACTTGTTCGTCATGGCGGATGCTCCCTTCTTGTCTGTCGCCTCGTCGCTCGTGTCCCAGCCGTTTCAGGTGCCGGCGTGTCTCGCCGTGTGCGCCGCGATGGCGTCGATGATCTGCGGCCACATCGGGATCGGCAGGGCGTGCCCCATGCCCGGAATGCGCAGCAGCTGCGCGCCTGCGATCGCATCGGCCACGTCGATGCCGCAGGCCACCGGAACCAGCGGGTCGTCGTCGCCGTGGACCACCAGCGTGGGCACGCGCACCTTGCGCAGCGCGGGCTTGCGGTTGCCGGAGGCGAGGATGGCCGCGAGCTGCCGCGCCACGCCGGCCGGGTTGAGCCCGCGCAGGAAGACGAGCTGCGCCTTCTCGGCGTCGCGCGATTCGTCGAGCGGGAAGCTCCCGGGCCCGCGCAGCACGCGCCACACCTTCGCGTAGTGCGCCTGGTAGGCCGCGAAGGTGGTCGGCGCGGGCGAGAACAGCACCGCCATCGCCTCGGGCGTGGGCGGCGGCAGGCCCGGCGCGCCGGTGCTCGACATGATGCTGGTGAACGACAGCATCCGCTGTGGATGGTGGATGCACAGTTCCTGCCCGATGGCACCGCCCATCGAGGCGCCCACGACGTGGGCCCGCTCTATGCCCAGCGCATCGAGCAGCCCGACGCAGTCGGCCGCCATGTCGCGCAGGTCGTAAGGCGTCCGCAGCGGAAGCCCGGCCACCGCCTGCGCCATCAGCGCCTGGATGTCGGGCACGCCCAGCAGCGTGAGGTGCGTCGAATGGCCGATGTCGCGGTTGTCGAAGCGGATCACGCGGTGCCTGCCGGCCTCGGCGAGCCGGGCGCAGAAGGCGTCGTCCCAGGCCACCATCTGCGCGCCGAGGCCCATCACCAGCAGCAGCGGCTCGGCGGCCGGGTCGCCGAAGCTGTCCCAGGCCAGCTCGATGCCGTTGGCGCGCGTGCGGTGCTCGATGCGCGGTGGAATTGCAGTCATGGCTGCGCGCGGAGGCCGTCCGTCGGAGCTGTCTCTTGCCGGCTCACTTGCGCTGCAGCATCTTCGTCACTTCGTCGACGTTCGCCTGGATGCGCTGGCGCACCACGTCGAAGGCATCGGCCTGCGACTTGGCCGCCAGGTTGGCCAGCTCCTTGATGTCGTCGATGGCGCGCTGGAACGACTGGCGGCCCAGTTCGTCGAGCTTGGCGAGGTTCTCCTTCGGGTCCTTGCCCGGCATCTCCTTGGCGGCGGCCTGCCATTCGGAGATGGCGCTCTTGATCATCTCGGTCTGGCGCTGCACGACGGTCTGCAGGCCCTGGTAGGACTTCTCGTTGGCCTCCATCAGCGCCGCGAGGTCCTTGCGTCCCGCTTCCAGCAGCTTGCCGGCGCCGCCGGTCAGGTTCAGGCCCTGCAGCCGGTCGGCCATGCCCTTCAGCGGATTGAGCATGTCCGCGACGTCGGGCGCCGCCTTCTTCGCGCTGGCGGTGCTGCTGCTGGCAGTGGTCTTCTTGGCGGCGGCTTTCTTGGCAGTGGCCATGGTGCGGAATCTCCTGTGACGGTGGACGTTGGTAGGGAGGGACCGGCCCGGCGGCCGGAAACCCTCGCCACGATACGCCGCGCCGGCGCGCCGGAGCTCACCGCGGCCGCAAAAATGCCTGCGGGATTTCCCTTGGGTGCGTGCCGCCTTCGCTGCCCGCCTTCACTCCTACATCGGCGGCGCGAAGCCGTTGCGCCCGGCCGTCACGCGCAGCGCGGTGGGCGTGCCGTTCTTCTCCTGCGCATTCACCAGCACCCGTGCGCCCGGCACCAGCAGTGCGTCGGTACCGGGCCGGAAGGTGACCACCGGAACGTCGGGCGGCACCACGACGGTCTTCTCGCCGCCCTTGTAGGTCAGGTGCAGCTGCTGGCCGCCGCGCACCGACTTCGGCGCCGCGGCCAGGTCTGCGACCGTGGCGTTGGTCATGGTGCTTTCGGGCAGCAGGTCCCAGGGACGATGGCCCTCGCCCGTGCCGCGCGCAGCCTCGGGGAACACGACGACTTCGAGCGCCTTCTGCGTGCCGTCGGGTTGCGGCATGGCGGCGGTGCCGATGAAGCTGCCGCGCTTGATGTCCGAGAGCTTGATCGGGTAGACCTCCGACACGGGCAGGCCGGCGGGCCGGGCGAGCGAGACGACCTCGCCGCTGCGGTCCTGCACGACCAGGGTGTTCGCATCGACGCGCACGAGGGTGCCGCGGATGCGGACGGTGTCGGCGTTCTGGGCGGACGCGCCCGCCGGAAGCAGGGCGGCGGCCAGGCCGACGGCTGCAGCAAGGGCTGCGAGCAAGGTCCTGGGCGTGCTGGAGGAGTGGATCTGCATGTTGGCTTTCAGGGGCTGTGGGCCGGCCAATGTACGTCGCGCCGGCGAAACGTGCAGGCGGCCGTCTTAGGCCTGAATGAGCAACGAAAAAAGGCCGCATGCCACGCGATGCGGCATGCGGCCTTCCTGGCTTTCAGGGCGAAGCGCCCGCGGCGTCAGTCGATCAGGCCGATCTCCATCGCGCCGGCCGTGGCCGGGTTGCGCGAGCCGACCATCGCGAAGAGCTTGCTGCTCTGGCTCGCGAAGTGGTAGTTCGGGCCGATGAAGGTCGCCGCGCGCATGTTGAGCGGGCCGTTCGTGCCCATCGGAGCCAGCGACGCGTTGAGCGTGGCGCTGGTGCCGTCGGGCAGCGTCTGGGTGCGCGTGTAGTAAGACGCGTCGATGCCGGTGCTGCCCCAGCCGCCGATGGTGGCGCCGCCGCGCGCGATGACGGTGGGCCATGTGGCGCGTTCGGGCAGGCCGATGCGGAACACCGACCTCGGGGGCGTGGACGCCACGTTGCCGGCCGAGAGGTAGATGTTCTCGCCTGCGACGCGCGCGACCGCGAAGGTGCCGTTGTCCGACGGATTGGCCACGTTCACGATGCGCCAGGTGTCCACGGTGGTGCCAGCCGACACGGTGTACGTCAGCACGGATGCGGAAGGACAGTTGTCGATCCGGTAGATCACGTTGTCGTTGCACAGGTAGAGCACGGTGCCGCCGTTGGCGATCTGGATCTGGGTGATCGACGAATCGCCGCCGGTGGCCGTCATGTTGATGCCCAGCCGGTTGTAGGTGCCGTCGAGCGCAGCCTGCGTCTTCACCAGCGCGCGCGATGCCACGAAAGGCCGCACGGCGTAGCTCTCGGGCGTGACCTGCGCGACCGCGAACGGGAACGCGCCGACCACCGTATCCGTCGTGAAGCGGAAGCGTGCCGTGTTGGCGGCGCCCGTGATGCGGCTGCTCGCGAAGATGAAGCTGCCCGGCTCGGCCGTGTCCTCGGCGAAGCTGCCCGAGGCGACGGTGCCGGCGGCATCGGTCATCTCGTAGCGCTTGCTGTCGACGTTCAGCGCCAGCGTCTGCCGCGAGCCGTTGGTGGCGTAGACCTTGTAGCGCCCGTTGCGTGCGTCGGGCGTGGCGCCGTTGTCGATCAGGTTGAGCTGGATGTAGCCCTGCGTGGCGGTGTTGCTGCGCGCGCCCACCAGCACCGAAAGCTCGCCGGCCTGCATCGCGAAGTACTTGTTCGCCCCGGTGAAGTTGACGCCGCGGATGCCCAGGGGCTGGTTCGCGTAGGCGGTGCTGTCCACCGGCATCGTCAGGGTGCCGTAGGTATCGTCGGTGCCGGTGGAGGTGCGCACCGTGCTGGTCGTGCTGATCAGGTTCGTGCCCCAGCTGCCCGTGGTCGACGAGCCGATGCCGCGCGTGGTGGGCCAGCTCGACGACTCGGGCAGGGCGATGCGCAAGAACTGCTGGGCCGGCGAGACGCTGACGCCTGCGCCGAGGTACACGTTCTGGCCGCCGATGCGCGCCACGCGGAAGTTGGCGACGTCGCTGCTGTTGGCCACGTTGGTCGCGACCCAGGCGTCGTCGACCCCCGGCGTGACCGCATAGGTGCGCTTCGAGGCGGCGGGGCAGAGGTCGATCCTGTAGACGATGGCGTCGTTGCAGAACTCCAGCACAGTGCCGCTGCCCGACAGGCGCATCGACAGGATCGTCGAGTCCTGCGCGCCGCCGGGGCTGCGCGTGACGCTGAAGCGGTTGTAGGTGCCGTCGATCAGCGCCGCGGTGGTGACGAAGTCGCGCGCCGCCACGAAGGGCTGCGCGGCGTAGGCAGCGGGGCTCGAGTACGCGGTCTGGAACGGGAACGCGCCCACGATGGTGTCGCTCGTCACGCGGAAGCGCGAGGTGTTGGCCGCGGTGGCGATGCGGCTGCTCGCGAACACGTAGGTGCCCGGCTCGGTGAAGTCCTCGGCGAAGGTGCCGGATTCGGCCACGCCGAGGTTGTCCGTCATGGTGTAGCTGCCGGCGTCGAAGTCGACCGAGAGCTGCTGCTGCGTGCCGTTGGCCGCGTAGACGCGGTAGTTGCCGCTGCGCGCATCGGCCGTGGTCTTGGCTGCCGCCGCGGGCGCTTCCGGCTTCGTGCTGCCGCCGGTTCCCAGCGAAAGCCCGCCGCCGGAGCCTCCGCCGCCCCCTCCGCAAGCTGTCAGCAGGGCGACGAGGCCCAGGCTTGCGAGATGTCTTTTTTCCATCCTCATGTGACGCTTCCCTCTCTTTTTGAATGGGCCCGGCAGGGCGCCGGCCGGCTCCTGGACCGAGCCCGGGAGAATCGTAACCAAAGGTCAACACGGGGCCGGGGACGCCGGATGTCAGCCCCCCGGCAGCTGCGGCGCGGCCAAATCCCGCGGCATTGGCGCGCCCGGTCGCCCCGTCTACAATCCGCCCCTCCGAGGAGCGTTGCAGCGCCGTCAGGCGTGAGGCTCGGACCACATACCGCAACGACGCTCACCCGCTGTTCTTGCGGTGAGCCCATTTCCCGTATCCGGCGGCATCTTTCAAACCAGTTTTGTTGGAGTTCCCATGAGCGCTGTTCTCAAGCCCACCCCCGTTTCGACCGCCGACCAGGCGATCGCCGACCTGTCCCTGGCCGCCTGGGGCCGCAAGGAAATCCGCATCGCGGAAACCGAGATGCCCGGCCTGATGGCCATCCGCGAGGAGTTCGCGAAGTCGCAGCCGCTGAAGGGCGCGCGCATCACCGGCTCGCTGCACATGACGATCCAGACGGCCGTGCTGATCGAAACGCTGCAGGCGCTCGGCGCACAGGTGCGCTGGGCCTCGTGCAACATCTTCTCGACGCAGGACCACGCCGCCGCCGCCATCGCCGAGAAGGGCACGCCGGTGTTCGCGATCAAGGGCGAGTCGCTGAAGGACTACTGGGACTACACCCACGCCATCTTCGACTTCGGCCCCAAGGGCTCGAAGGGCGAAGGCCCGAACATGATCCTGGACGACGGCGGCGACGCCACGCTGCTGATGCACCTGGGCCAGCGCGCCGAGAAGGACCAGAGCGTGCTCGCCAACCCGACCAGCGAGGAAGAGCGCATCCTCTACGCCGCCATCAAGGCCAAGCTGGCCGTCGACGGCACCTGGTACACCCGCAAGTCGGCCGAGATCATCGGCGTGACGGAAGAAACCACCACCGGCGTGCACCGCCTGAACGAGATGTCCGCCAAGGGCACGCTGCTGTTCCGCGCGATCAACGTGAACGACTCCGTCACCAAGAGCAAGTTCGACAACCTGTACGGCTGCCGCGAGTCGCTGGTGGACGGCATCAAGCGCGCCACCGACGTGATGATCGCCGGCAAGGTCGCCTGCGTGGCCGGCTACGGCGACGTGGGCAAGGGCTCGGCCCAGGCGCTGCGCGCGCTGTCGGCGCAGGTGTGGGTGACCGAGATCGACCCGATCAACGCCCTGCAGGCCGCCATGGAAGGCTACAAGGTCGTGACGATGGAATACGCCGCCGACAAGGCCGACATCTTCGTGACCACCACCGGCAACCGCGACGTGATCCGCCACGAGCACATGGCCGCCATGAAGGACCAGGCCATCGTCTGCAACATCGGCCACTTCGACAACGAGATCGACGTCGCTTCGATCGAGAAGTACGAGTGGGAAGAGATCAAGCCGCAGGTCGACCACATCAAGTTCCCCGACGGCAAGAAGATCATCCTGCTGGCCAAGGGCCGTCTCGTGAACCTGGGCTGCGGCACGGGCCACCCGAGCTTCGTGATGTCGTCGTCGTTCGCGAACCAGACCATCGCGCAGATCGAGCTGTTCACCAAGCCCGACGCCTACCAGGCCGGCAAGGTCTACGTGCTGCCGAAGCACCTCGACGAGAAGGTCGCGCGCCTGCACCTGAAGAAGGTCGGTGCCATGCTGACCGAACTGACCGACGTGCAGGCCGCCTACATCGGCGTCGACAAGAACGGCCCCTACAAGCCGGACACCTACCGCTACTGAGCGGGGGTGGCAGCGACAGCCGCAGCAGCGCATGCGCGCCGATCAGTTGCTGGTGGAGCGCGGCCTGGCCGCGTCGCGTTCGCAGGCCGTGCGGCTCATCGCCGGCGGCTTGCGCTGGCGTGACGCGGGCTCGGGCGACGCCTGGCGCAATGTCGTCAAGAACAAGGACGACGTGCCGGAGTCTGCCGAGCTCGAACTGGTCGATGCGGCGGAAGCGCGCTATGTTTCGCGCGGCGGGCTCAAGCTCGAGGGCGCGCTGGCGGCGAGCGGCATCGACCCGGCCGGCTGGCTGTGCCTCGACGTGGGCCAGTCGACCGGCGGCTTCACCGACTGCCTGCTGCAGCGCGGCGCCGCCCGTGTGGTGGGCGTCGACGTCGGCCACGGACAGCTGCATGCGCGGCTGCGCGAGGACGAGCGCGTGGTGGCCATCGAGGGCATCAATGCGCGTGCGCTGTCGGCCGACGATCTCGGCGAAGAAGGCGATGAAGATGGACCCCGCTTCGACCTGATCGTGGGCGACCTGTCGTTCATCTCGCTCACGCTGGTGCTGCCGGCGGTCGTCGGATTCATGGCCGATGAAGGGCGCCTGCTGATGCTGGTCAAGCCCCAGTTCGAGCTGCAGCCGGGCCAGATCGGCAAGGGCGGCATCGTGCGCGACGACGCGCTGTACGCGGTGGTCGAGAAGCGCCTGCGCGATGCCTGCGAGGCGCTCGGCCTGCGGGTGCTGCAGTGGTTCGACAGCCCGATCGCCGGGGGCGACGGCAACCGCGAGTTTTTCATTCACGCCGTTCGCGCTGTTCAGGCGAGCGGTTCCTAAGGAGACGCAGGTGCGCCTTCCGTTGAGTTTCGAATTCTTCCCGACCAAGACGCCCGAAGGCGCGGTCAAGCTGCGCGCGGTGCGCCAGCAGCTGTATGCGCGCAAGCCGCAGTTCTGCTCGGTCACCTACGGCGCGGGCGGTTCCACGCACCAGGGCACCTTCGGTGCGGTGCAGGAGATCCTGTCCGAAGGCGTGGACGCCGCGAGCCACTTCTCGTGCATCGGCGCCACGCGCGCCACCGTGCGCGAGCAGCTCGCCGAGTTGAAGGCCATGGGCGTCAAGCGCCTGGTGGCCCTGCGCGGCGACCTGCCCAGCGGCTACGGCATCGGCGGCGAGTTCCAGTATGCGAGCGACCTCGTGGGCTTCATCCGCGAGGAGACCGGCCGCGACTTCCACATCGAGGTGGCCTGCTACCCCGAGATCCACCCGCAGGCCCGCTCGCCCGAGGCCGATCTGCAGGCCTTCGCCGCCAAGGTGAAGGCGGGCGCCGACTCGGCGATCACGCAGTACTTCTTCAGTCCCGAGGCGTATTTCCGCTTCGTCGACGACGTGCGCAAGCTGGGGCTCGACACGCCGATCGTGCCGGGCATCATGCCGATCACGAGCTCGACGCAGCTCATGCGCTTCTCGGACGCCTGCGGCGCAGAGATCCCGCGCTGGATCCGCCTGCGGCTGCAGAGCTTCGGCGACGACACGGCGTCGATCAAGGCCTTCGGCCTCGATGTGGTCACCGACCTGTGCGCGCGCCTGCAGGAAGGCGGAGCGCCGGCGCTGCACTTCTACACGATGAACCAGTCGGCGGCCACGCTGGCTGTGCTGGAGCGCCTCGATTGAGAGGGCGCGCGGGGTTCCGGGCGGCGCTTGTCGCGGCGACCTGCGTTCTTGCGGGATGCGCCATGCCGCCTGCCACCGACGCCGAAGGCGGCGGTGACGGGACGAAGCTGCTGCCCCTGCCTCGCGCCATCGCGGTACCTCCGGGCGCTGCCGCGCGCTCCAGCGTGCCGGCGGTGCGCTATGACCTCGCCGTCTCAGGCATGGGCGAGCAGGCCCCGGACGACGGTATTCCCGACGACGGGCCGCGCGAAATTTTCGAGCGCGGCGGCGCCTCGTGGTACGGCATCCAGTTCCACCAGCGCAAGACCGCCAGCGGCGAACGCTTCGACATGAGCGCCATGACGGCGGCCCACAAGACGCTTCCATTCAACACGCGCGTGTGCGTGCGCAGCCTCGTCAACGGCAGCGAGGTGCTGGTGCGCATCAACGACCGCGGCCCCTATTCGGCGGGACGCGTCATCGACCTGAGCCGCGCGGCGGCCGACCGGATCGGCCTGACGGGGCTGGGCATCAAGCAGGTGGCGCTGACGGTGATCGACCGCGACGGCATGCGCTGCGGCGGCCTGCCGGTCGAGGCCGGCGATGCGGCGGCGCCCGTCGCTTCGAGCGAACCGCAGCAGCGGGCGCGTGCGCCGGCTCCGGCGCGGCGCAAGGCCGTGGTGCCGCCCCGCCGCCGCAAGTAGGCAGGCAGATGCGACAAGGGCGGCTTGCTCAGCCGTCCGAATCGAGCGAGAAGGCGGCGTTGCGGTCCTGGCCCAGGCGCTGCACCAGCTGCGGCAGCGCGGCCGCCAGCAGCGGCTTCAGCGTGTAGGGCGGGTTGATCAGGAACATGCCGCTGGCCGGCAGGCCCGGCCGGTGCGTCGCGCCCGATGCGGCGTCTTTCGTGATCTTGCTGGACTTGACCGTCAGCGTGGCGTGGAGCCACGACTTGCCGGCCTTGGTCGCCATTGTCTTGAGCCGGCGCGGCAGGTCGTGCGCCTCGGGCCGCGGAATGATCGGATACCAGACCGCGTAGGTGCCCGTGGCGAATCGCTTGAGCGCCTCGGCCATGAAGTCGAGCACGCGGCCGTAGTCGGTCTTCATCTCGTAGCTGGGGTCCATGAGCACCAGCGCGCGGCGCGACGGCGGCGGCAGGAACTTGGTGGCACTGCCGAAACCGTCCTCGCGCAGCACCGCGATCTGGCGGCCGGCCTCGAGCTGGGCGATGTTGGCGTCCAGCGTGCGCGCGTCGGTGGGGTGCAGCTCGAAGAGCTTGAGCTTGTCGTGGTCGCGCAGCAGGTGCTGCACGATGAAGGGCGAGCCGGGGTAGACGCGCGCGCCGCCCTTGGGGTTGAAGTCGCCGATCACGCCCAGGTAGCGGGCGATGGCGTCGGCCAAGGGGGCATCGGCCTCGGCTGCCGCTTTTTTGATAGCAGGCTTCGCCGGGGCGGCGGGGCTGTCGGACGTTTTACTGTCGGAAAGGAGGCGCAGCACGCCGTCGGCAGCCTCACCGCTAGTGCCGGCGTAGTCGCCGTCCAAACGGTAGAGGCCGGCGCCGGCATGGGTGTCGACGACCGTCAGAGCTGCCTCTTTTTCGAGCAGGTGGTCGAGCGTGGCAATCAGCACCGTGTGCTTGAGCACGTCGGCGTGGTTGCCGGCATGGAAGGCGTGGCGGTAGCTGAACATAGGGGGAGGATGGTAACGGTGTTGGGGCCGCCAAGGCATGAATTTGCCTGCGTGGGGCCATTCTTCGTATAATCGTGGGCTTCGCAGCGTTTTTGTGGTCCCGCGGCGAAGACTTCGAAACCCACCTAAGAGATTCCCGTCAGAGGAACGCCGACCGTGGAAAAGGGCCCGCCAAACCTTCTTGCAAGAGAAAACTCATGACCAAAACGTTCAGCGCCAAGCCCGCTGACGTGACGCACGAGTGGTTTGTGATTGACGCGACCGACAAGGTCCTCGGACGAGTAGCCAGCGAAGTTGCTCTCCGTCTGCGCGGCAAACACAAGGCCATTTATACGCCTCACGTCGACACCGGTGACTTCATCGTCATCATCAACGCATCGCAACTGCGCGTCACCGGCGCCAAGTCGATCGACAAGGTGTACTACCGTCACTCGGGCTACCCGGGCGGTATCACGGCGACCAACTTCCGCGACATGCAATCCAAGCATCCGGGCCGCGCCCTGGAAAAGGCCGTCAAGGGCATGCTGCCCAAGGGTCCGCTCGGTTACGCGATGATCAAGAAACTCAAGGTGTACGGTGGTGCTGAGCACCCGCACGCCGCCCAGCAGCCCAAGACGCTGGAAATCTAAGGAGCCTTGAGAATGATTGGTGAATGGAACAACGGCACCGGCCGTCGCAAATCGAGCGTCGCCCGCGTGTTTCTGAAAAAGGGCTCGGGCAAGATCACGGTCAACGGCAAGGACATCCAGGATTTCTTCGGCCGTGAAACCTCGATCATGATCGCGAAGCAACCCCTCGCGCTGACCAACAACCTCGAAACCTTCGACGTGATGGTCAACGTGCACGGCGGCGGCGAATCCGGCCAGGCCGGCGCGACCCGCCACGGCATCACCCGCGCGCTGATCGACTACGACGCAGGTCTGAAGTCGGTGCTGAGCCAGGCTGGCTACGTGACCCGCGACGCTCGTGAAGTCGAGCGTAAGAAGGTCGGTCTGCACTCCGCCCGTCGCCGCAAGCAGTTCAGCAAGCGCTGATCCGCTTCCTGCAAGCGAACAAGAAGCCGCCTTCGGGCGGCTTTTTCATTGGAGGCCCTGGTGCCAGGTTGCTCCGACCCCACTTGCAATGGGGTGCGAGCCGGCCATGGCCTGCCGAGATCGCCTCATTGCAGTAGGATTCGTCCCATTGGCCGCACATCCGGCCCCCTCCCAAGGAGTTATCAGTCCATGAGCGCCGTAGCCGAAAACATCCAGACCCAGATGCCCGAGCCGATCATCTTCACCGACAGCGCGGCAGCCAAGGTGGCCGACCTGATCGCCGAAGAAGGCAACCCCGACCTCAAGCTGCGCGTGTTCGTGCAGGGCGGCGGCTGCTCCGGCTTCCAGTACGGCTTCACCTTCGACGAGATCACCAACGAAGACGACACCACCATGACCAAGAACGGTGTGTCGCTGTTGATCGACGCGATGAGCTACCAGTACCTGGTCGGCGCCGAGATCGACTACAAGGAAGACCTGCAGGGCGCCCAGTTCGTGATCAAGAACCCGAACGCCACCAGCACCTGCGGCTGCGGCTCGAGCTTCTCGGCCTGATCCGCCGGATGCCGTTGAACCCCCAGCCCGCCTGAAGAAGAAAGCCGCCTTCGGGCGGCTTTTTCGTTCCCGTCCCTTCTTTCTGCCCAGCCCGCCCCCCATGACTTCCGAGGCCGAAGCCACCGAACATCCCGTCCGCAAGAGCCTGCTGTGGCTCGTCGCCGTCGGCTTCTTCATGCAGACGCTCGACGCCACCATCATCAACACGGCGCTGCCGGCGATGGCCGCGAGCCTCGGCGAAAGCCCGCTGCGCATGCAGTCGGTGGTGGTGGCCTATGCGCTCACCATGGCGATGCTGATTCCCGCCTCGGGCTGGATCGCCGACCGCTTCGGCACGCGGCGAGTGTTCTTCTCGGCCATCGTGCTGTTCGCGCTGGGTTCGGTGCTGTGCGCGCTTTCGCACAGCCTGGGCCAGCTGGTGGCGGCGCGCGTGCTGCAGGGCCTCGGCGGGGCGCTGCTGCTGCCCGTGGGCCGGCTGTCGCTGCTGCGGACGGTGCCGCGAGGGGAATTCCTCCAGGCGATGAGCTTCGTGGCCATCCCGGGGCTCATCGGGCCGCTGCTGGGGCCGACGCTGGGCGGGTGGCTGGTGCAGTACGCCTCCTGGCACTGGATCTTCCTGATCAACGTGCCCGTGGGCCTGCTCGGGTGCATCGCCACCCTCAAATACATGCCCGATCTGCGCGGCGTGACGCTCAAGCGCTTCGACAGCGTGGGCTATGCGATGCTGGCCTTCGGCATGGTGGCGATCTCGCTCGCGCTGGATGGCGTGGGCCTGCGCCAGGGCGGCGTGCTGGTCGTGCTGATCTTCGGCTTCGCGAGCATTGCCGGCTACTGGCTGCGGGCCTCGCGCACGCCCGAGCCGCTCTTCGCGCCCTCGCTCTTCCGCGTGCCTACGCTCAGCATCGGGCTGATCGGCAATCTGTTCTCGCGGCTGGGCAGCAGCTGCATGCCCTTCCTGGTGCCGCTGCTGCTGCAGGTGTCGATGGGCTACTCGCCCGTGCACGCCGGGCTGATGATGCTGCCGATCGCCCTGGCCGGCATGGCCATGAAGCGCGTCGCCACCCCGCTGATCAGGCGCAACGGCTACCGCAAGGTGCTGGTGATCAACACCATCCTCGTGGGCTGCACCATGGCCAGCTTCGGGCTCACGGCGCCGGGCCAGCCGATGGCGCTGCACGTGCTGCAGCTGCTGGCATTCGGGGCGGTCAATTCGCTGCAGTTCACGGCCATGAACACCATCACGCTGAAGGACATGGACGGCAGCATGGCCAGCAGCGGCAACAGCCTGCTGTCGATGGTGCAGATGCTTGCGATGAGCATGGGCGTGGCAGCCGCCGGTGCGGTGCTGGCGGGCTACAACGGCGTCTTCGGCACCGACACGCCGGCCCACACGCTGGACGCCTTCCAGGCGACCTTTGCGACCATGGGGCTCATCACGATCGCTTCTGCCTTGATCTTCTGGCATCTGCCGTCAGAAGTGCGCGCGCCGCACCCGGCACAGCCGGAGGTTTCCGGCCAGGGCTGACCCGGCCTCAGGCGGGGTAGATCGCGCCCAGCACCCGCGCGCCGCGCGCGCCGGTCACGCTGGCGAGATTGCCGGGCTCGCGACGCACGGTGGCGCGGGCAAGCCAGGCGAAGGCGGCGGCCTCGACCTGCAGCGGCGGCAGACCGTGGTCTGTGGAGGCCTCGACCGCAACGCCCGGCAGCAGGGCGCGCAGCCGGTCGAGCAGGTGGCCGTTCAGTGCGCCGCCGCCGCAGACGATCAGCAGCCTGCCATCTTTTCCGTAGCTCTTGAGGTCCGCTGCGCAGGCGTGTGCGGTCAGCTCGGCCAGGGTCGCCTGGATGTCTTCCGGGGCCATGGCGGTGGTGCCGAGCTGCGCCGCCAGCCAGGCGGGGTTGAAGAGGTCGCGGCCGGTGCTCTTGGGTGGCGTCCGGGCGAAATACGGATCCGCCAGGAGCTGCGCGAGAAGCTCGGGCAGCACCTTTCCGCTGGCCGCCCACCGGCCGCCGCTGTCGAAAGGCTGCCCTTGATGAGCCTGGCACCAGTGGTCCATCAGCGCGTTGCCGGGGCCGCAGTCGAAGCCCAGGACGCTGACCGTACCCTCCGGCCTGTTGGTGGCCGGCAGCAGGCTCAGGTTGGAGATGCCGCCAATGTTCAGTACCGCGACCGTCTCGTCGGGCCTGGCGAACAGCGCGCGGTGGAAGGCCGGCACCAGCGGCGCGCCCTGGCCGCCGGCCGCGAGGTCGCGGCTGCGGAAGTCGGCCACCACGTCGATGCCGGTCAGCTCGGCCAGCAGCGAGGGGTTGTTGATCTGGAGCGTGTAGCCGACCTCGTCGAACTCGAGCGGCCGGTGCCGCACGGTCTGGCCGTGCGCGCCGATGGCGGTGACTGCGCCGGCGTCGGTGCCGCTGTCGGCCAGCAACTGGGCCACGACACCCGCGTAGGCGCGGGCCAGCCCGTTTCCGGCCAGTGCGGCGCGGTGGAGTTCGTTGTCGCCCGGTGTGTTCAGCGCCAGCAGCTCGGCGCGCAGTGCCACCGGAAACGGGGCGGTCGCGTAGGACCGCACCGCGATGCGTCCGCCTGAAAAGTCGGCGAGCACGCCATCGACGCCGTCGAGCGAGGTGCCCGACATGAGGCCGATGAAAAGCTCGGCCGCCATCGCCGCGGAATCAGTCGGCGCTGGCCTGGATGACGGAGAAGGCCGCAGCCAGTTCGGTGCGCGCGCCGGAAGCGACGCGCTCGAAGGCCGGACGCATGGCAGCGGTGATCGGCGCGCCGCCTTCCTGTGCGATGGAGGTCGGGTCCTGGTAGACGCCGCCCACGCGGAATTCGAAGTGCAGGTGCGGGCCGGTCGCCCAGCCGGTGGAACCCACCGCGCCGATAGCCTGGCCCTGGCTCACCGCCTGGCCGGCCTTGACGTCGATGCGGCTCAGGTGCGCATACGCCGTCTGCTGGTTGTTGCGGTGGTTGATGATGACGATGTTGCCGTAGCCGTTCTGCGTGCCGGCGAAATCGACCGTGCCGTCGCCGACGGTGCGCACCGAGGTGCCGGTGGGCGCTGCGTAGTCGATGCCGTTGTGCTGGCGCCAGCTGTTCAGGATCGGGTGCATGCGCATCGCGAAGCCGCTGGACACGCGCGAGAACTCGACCGGCGTCGCCAGGTAGGCCTTGCGCAGGCTGTCGCCGTTCGGGCGGTAGTAGCTGCCCTTCTGGCCCGCGCCCGGGGGCTGGAACCAGACCGCCTGGTGGATCTTGCCGTTGTTCTCGAACTCGGCCGACAGCACGCGGCCGCTGCGCAGCGCCTGCCCGTCGGCCTCGAAGGTCTCGTACACCACGGCGAAGCGGTCGCCCTTGCGCAGGTTGCGCACGTCGACGTCGCCCGCGAAGATGTCCGCGAGCTGGCTGGCCACGGCGTCGGGAATGCGCGAGTCGTCGGTGGCGGCGAACAGCGAAGTGCGGATGGTGCCGCTGGCCAGGCGCGTGCCCGGGGTCAGCGAGTCGCGCTCGGTCACGCCGGAGAAGCCGGTGGGCGTGCGCTCGATGACGAAGCGCTTGAAGCCGCCGTCGCCGTCGGGAATCCAGCGGGCGCTGAGCTTCTTGAGCTGGTTCTCCTGCGTGGCCTCGGCCGTCACGGTGCGGCCGGCGCGCGAGAAGAGCGCGTTGCGGGCCTCGACGCTGCCGCGCACGAAGGCGGTGGCGGCCGGGTCGGAGATGCCCAGGCGCTTCAGGAGCGCATCGGCGGTGTCGCTGGAGCGGGTGACGTCGGTGCGAAAGAGGGTGAAGCTGAAGTTCTCGAGCGATTCGCTCTGGTCGGCGAACGAGACCGGCGCCGTGGCTTCGAGGATCTGGTGGACGGGGAGGTCGGATGCGTCCGGACCGAGCGATGCCACCGCGAGGGTGCCGGCGCTCAGCAGCACGGTGGCGATGGCCGCGGTGATCTGCCTTGGGTACGTCCGGAATGTATAGGCCACGCGAGAAGCGAGAAGCTCCTCGGCGGCAAGAATGCCGTTGATCAAACTATGAATTCCAGCTCAGGTTCTGCAGGTCCGTGCTGCAAGGCCCAGTCACGTTCAGGGCGGCAGGAGACGGTGCGGAAAGAAGCGCCGCTTAGAATCCGGCGCTTGAAAAGTCGGGCTGAGTATAGCTTCGGCCCCCCGAAAATCAGCAAAAAAAGCCCGTAAAGGCCGATTCTGTTACATCCATGAGCCTCTCGAATAGTGTAGGACGCGCGCTCGAAATCTCCCTCCGGGGCGCCGACGAGCTGCTGCCACAGGACGAATGGGTGCGCAAGCTCCAGCGGTCCGAAGCCACCGGAACCCCGCTGCGCATCAAGCTGGGCCTGGACCCGACCGCGCCGGACATCCACATCGGCCATACCGTGGTGCTCAACAAGATGCGCCAGCTGCAGGACCTGGGCCACCGGGTGATCTTCCTGATCGGCGACTTCACCACCACCATCGGCGACCCCTCCGGCCGCAACAGCACCCGCCCGCCGCTCACCCGCGAGCAGATCGAGGCCAACGCCCAGACCTACTACAAGCAGGCCAGCCTGGTGCTCGATCCCGAGAAGACCGAGATCCGCTACAACTCCGAATGGAGCGACCCCCTGGGCGCCCGCGGCATGATCCAGCTGGCCGCCAAGTACACGGTGGCCCGGATGATGGAGCGCGACGACTTCAACAAGCGCTTCAAGGCCGGCCAGTCGATCTCGGTGCACGAATTCCTCTACCCGCTGATGCAGGGCTACGACTCGGTCGCCCTCAAGAGCGACCTGGAACTGGGCGGCACCGACCAGAAGTTCAACCTGCTCGTCGGCCGCCATCTCCAGCAGGAATACGGCCAGGAACCGCAGTGCATCCTCACCATGCCGCTGCTGGAAGGGCTCGACGGCGTCGAGAAGATGTCCAAGAGCAAGAACAACTACATCGGCATCAGCGAAGACGCCAACACCATGTTCGCCAAGGTGCTGTCGATCTCCGACGACCTGATGTGGCGCTGGTACACGCTGCTGAGCTTCCAGTCGCTCGAGCAGATCGCGGCGCTGAAGGCCGAGGTGGAGGGCGGGCGCAACCCGAAGGACGCCAAGGTTGCGCTGGCCAAGGAAATCACCACCCGCTTCCACAGCGCAGCGGCGGCCGATGCGGCCGAGCAGGACTTCATCAACCGCAGCAAGGGCGGCGTGCCGGACGAGATTCCGGAGGTGTCGCTGTCGGGGGCGCCGCTGGGCATTGCCCAGGTGCTCAAGCAGGCGAACCTGGCGGCTTCGGCTGGAGAAGGCAACCGCCTGATCGACGGCGGCGGCGTGCGGATCGATTCCGCCGTGGTCAGCGACAAGGCGCTGAAGCTGCCCGCGGGCAGCTACGTTGTGCAGGTCGGCAAGCGCAAGTTCGCGCGCGTGACGCTGAGCTGAACCGGAACGAGCCCCCGCGGGGCCTGCTCCGCATCCTTATTTATCTACCGGACCTCGATGGTCACGCGCCGGTTGCGCGGCTCGTCCACCTCGTCGGCGGTCTGGACGGCCAGGTCGCGTTCGCCGCGGCCCACGGCCTCGATGCGGTTGGCCGGGAACTGGCGCTCGACGAAGAGCTGGGCCACTTCCTGCGCCCGGCGGCGCGATAGCTCGTCGTTCTGCGGACCGCTTCCCTTGGTGTCGGTGTGGCCGGTGACCACGATGTCGCCGCCGCTGCGCGCCAGCGCTGCCGCCAGCGCCTCGCTCATGATCTGCTGCGACGCCGGCGTCAGCGTGGTTCCGCCGAGCTCGAAGTAGACCGTGTAGCGCTGCGGCGGAGGCGGGCGCATGTCGAACAGCGGCTTGTTCTCCGCCTGCACCTTGGCCGGATCGACGTTGTCGACCACCGGGGCGCCCTTGGCGCCGACTGCGGCCGTGGCGCGCTGGTAGGGCGTGGAGAGCACTTCCTCGCCGTCCTTGGCGCGGACCACCACCGCCGAGGGCTTGCCGTCGGCCTGCGGCAGCAGCACCACCCGCGTGCCGGGCGTGGAGCAAGCGGCCAGCAGGGCGGCGGCCAAAGTGGCTGCGAGAAGGGAGGGGAAACGGGAGGATGGGAGTTTCTTCGGCATCTTGATCATGGCTGGCCGTCGGCTTGCACGATGAAGTCGGTGCCGCGGATGCCGATGGTGGCAGTCTGCGTCTCGACCCGCACCGCGTCGGGGTTGGTCTTGCCGATGAGGCCGGTGATCATGCGCATGGAGCCGCGCAGCAGCGAGAGCAGGATGCCGCCGTCGCGCGTGGTGCCGTCGAAATGGAATTCCTTGAGATCGAGGCGCGTGGAGGGCCCGACCACCAGCGTCGTGTCGTCGCGCAGCACCAGGGAGGCCGAGGAGTCGGGGCCGGTCACGATGCGGTCCACCGCGCCCACCGCGTCGCCTGCGCTGGCCGTGCGGGCTGCGCCGGCTCCGTTGAGCAGCTGGACGCTGCCGCGCACCGACTTCACGAAGCCGGCCTGGAGATCGGGCTTGGCGGCAGGCACTGGCGCGGGAGCCGCTTCCGCAGCTGCCGGCGCGGGTGCTGGAGCGGTCGCGGGAGCGGCCGGCGGCGTCTGGGCCTGCGCCAGCGCGGCGTATCCCGCGATGGCGATGCCGCCGAGGACGGTCACGAGGTTTTTCATCATCTGGCTCTCTGTGCTAAGAGTTGCGCAACGTTAGTCAAACATTATTAATGCGAAGGCGTTACATATGGACACGAGGCCGATAATTCAGGCTGTTTCTGCGCCCTTTTACCGCTTTTCGCCCTGCTTCCTGCACTGTTCACGGTGGTTTTCGAATGATGTTTACCCCTAAGGCGCTGCTTCGCGCGTCGGTTGCCGTGGCTTTGATCACGATCGTGCTCAAGGGACTGGCCGGCTACATGACGAATTCCATGGGCCTGATCTCGGACGCCATGGAGTCCTTCGTGAATCTCGCGAGCGCCGTCTTCGCGCTTGCGATGGTGACCATCGCCGAGCGGCCGGCCGACGACGACCACCCCTACGGCCACCACAAGGCCGAGTACTTCTCCTCGGG
The DNA here is from genome assembly GCF_052044195.1 of Variovorax sp. 22077. NCBI lineage: Bacteria > Pseudomonadati > Pseudomonadota > Betaproteobacteria > Burkholderiales > Comamonadaceae > Variovorax > Variovorax sp. 22077. Next base: position 290,089 of record NZ_JBQEQC010000003.1, on the reverse strand, counting down.
TTTCGAGGGCATCCTGATCGTCGGGGCGGCCATCGCCATCCTCTGGGTCTCGGTGCAGCGGCTGCTGTCGCCCCAGCCGCTGGAGCAGCTGGGCTGGGGCCTGGCGCTGTCGGTGATCAGCTCGGGCTTCAACGCGGGGCTGGCCCTGCTGCTGTTCCGCGCGGCGCGCGCCCACCGCTCGATCGCGCTGGAGGCCGACGGCCGCCACCTGATGGCCGACGTCTGGACGTCCGCCGCCGTGCTGATCGGCATCGTCGGCGTGATGGTCACCGGCTGGCTCTGGCTCGATCCGATCCTGGCCATCGGCGTCGCGCTGAACATCGCGCGCGAGGGCGTCAAGCTGGTTTGGCGCTCCTCGCAGGGGTTGATGGACGAGGCGGTCGACTCCGAAACCCTCGGCACCGTGCGCGCCACCATCGATGCCTTCGCCGCCCGCGTGCCCGAAGGCCGGCGGCTGCGCTTCGACGACATGGTCACGCGCAGCGCCGGCCAGCGCCGCTTCGCCGACCTGCACATGCACGTGCCCGGCGACTGGACGCTGCAGCACGCCGCCGGCATGCGCGACGAGCTCGAGCAGGCGCTCATGGACGCCGTGCCCGGCCTGCGCGTCACCATCCAGCTGTTGCCCTTGACCATGGAAGCCCGCGCCACCCAGGCCGGCGAACATCACCCCCTATGAAAGCCGTTCTCCAGCGCGTCGCGAATGCCCGCGTCGACATTTCCGGCCGCACCGTCGGCGCCATCGATGCAGGCCTGCTCGTGCTGCTGTGCGCCGAGCGCGGCGACGTCGACGCGCTCGCCGACCGCATGCTCGCCAAGATCCTCAAGCTGCGCATCTTTGCCGACGAGGCCGGCAAGATGAACCGCAGCGTGCAGGACATCGGCGGCGGCCTGCTCGTGGTGAGCCAGTTCACGCTGGCGGCCGATGCGAGCGCAGGCAACCGCCCCAGCTTCACCCAGGCCGCGCCGCCCGACGAAGGGCGGCGCCTCTACGAATACTTCGTGGCGCAGGCCCGCGCCGCGCATCCGGTGGTGGCCACCGGCGAGTTCGGCGCCGACATGCAGGTGCACCTGCTCAACGACGGGCCGGTCACGATCCCGCTGCAGATGACGGCGTAGCGGCGGCCGGCCGCCCGGCTATTTGCCGTAGGGGTTGCGCACGCCCAGCCCCGCGAGGATCTCGATTTCGTACGCCTCCATCTCGTCGGCGTCGGCCTCGCTGGTCTCGTGGTCCCAGCCCTGGGCGTGCAGCGTGCCGTGCACCAGCAGGTGCGCGTAGTGGTCGGCCAGCGTCTTGCGGTTTTCCTTCGCCTCGCGCGCGACCACCGGCGCGCACAGCACCAGGTCGGCCATCACGACGGGGCCCTGCGCATAGTCGAAGGTGAGCACGTTGGTCGCATAGTCCTTGCCGCGGAACTCGCGGTTCAGGCGCTGGCCTTCGTCGGCATCGACGATGCGCACCGTGATCTCGCCGTCGATGTCGAGCGCATGGCGTATCCAGCGCGTCACGCTGTGGCGCGGCAGCGCGGCGCGGTGGCGCTCCACGCCCTTGAAGCGGCCGAACTGCAGCGACAGCGAAAGCGCCGGGAGCTTCGATGCCGCCATCTCAGTGGCTCCCCGCGCGCTTGCGCTGGCCGTCGTAGGCATCGACGATCTTCGCCACCAGCGGGTGGCGCACCACGTCCGCGCTCGTGAAGTGCGTCATGGCGATGCCGTTCACGCGCTTGAGCACGCGCTCGGCGTCGATCAGGCCGCTCAGCTGGTTCTTGGGCAGGTCGATCTGGCTCACGTCGCCCGTCACCACCGCGCGCGCGCCGAAGCCGATGCGCGTGAGGAACATCTTCATCTGCTCCGGCGTGGTGTTCTGCGCCTCGTCGAGGATCACGAAGGCGTTGTTCAGCGTGCGCCCGCGCATGAAGGCCAGCGGGGCGATCTCCAGCGCATTGCGCTCGAAGGCCTTCTGCACCTTCTCGAAGCCCATCAGGTCGTAGAGCGCGTCGTACAGCGGGCGCAGGTACGGGTCGACCTTCTGCGTCAGGTCGCCCGGCAGGAAGCCCAGACGCTCGCCTGCTTCCACCGCCGGGCGCGTCAGCACGATGCGCTGCACCGCGGCGCGCTCCAGCGCGTCTACCGCGCAGGCCACTGCCAGATACGTCTTGCCGGTGCCGGCCGGGCCGATGCCGAAGGTGATGTCGTGCTTCGCGATGTTGTCGAGATAGATCGCCTGCGTGGGCGTGCGCGGCCGCAGGTCGCCGCGGCGGGTGACGAGCATCGCCGCATCGTCGTCGCCGTCGAGCATCCCGCCGTCGCCGGCCAGCGTAAGCTGCACCACGGCCGCGTCGATCGGCCGCTGCGCGATCTCGTAGAGCGCCTGCAGAACGTCCATGGCGCGCTGCGCGGGGGCCTTGTGGCCCTCGACCTTGAACTGCTCGTGGCGGTGCGCGATCTTCACGTCCAGCGCCTCCTCGATGCGGCGCAGGTGGGCGTCCAGCGGGCCGCACAGGTGGCTCAGGCGCGAGTTGTTCAGTGGGGTGAAGGTGTGTCGCAGAATCACGCGGTATCCATTTCCATCTAATCGGCAGCCCATGCAAGACCAGCCACGCTCGAAAAAACGCAATCCAGGGCGGGAAACACCGCGGAACCGGCTTTGCCGGGCCGCCGGTGTTGCCCTCTTGAGGGGGAAAGCGGCTACACGGAGTGAGCAAGCAACGGGGGGAAGCCAATGATAGGCAAACTGACCGGCACCCTGGCCGAGCGCAATCCGCCGCAGGTCGTTGTCGACTGCAACGGCGTCGGCTACGAGGTCGACGTGCCGATGAGCACGTTCTACAACCTGCCGAACGTCGGTACCAAGGTGTCGCTGCTCACGCACTTCGTCGTGCGCGAGGACGCGCAGATTCTCTACGGCTTCGGCACTGCCGAGGAGCGTGCGGCCTTCCGCCAGCTCATCAAGATCACCGGCGTGGGTCCGCGCACCGCGCTGGGCCTGCTTTCGGGCATGAGCGTGGGCGAACTCTCGCAGGCGATCACCACGCAGGAGCTGGGCCGGCTGGTGAAGATCCCCGGCATCGGCAAGAAGACGGCCGAGCGGCTGCTGCTGGAGCTCAAGGGCAAGCTCGGCGCCGACATCGGCCTGCCGGCGCACGCCGCCTCCGACGCGCAGGCCGACATCCTGCAGGCGCTGGTCGCCCTGGGCTACAGCGACAAGGAAGCCGCGCTCGCGCTCAAGGCGCTGCCCAAGGACGTGGCGGTGAGCGAAGGCATCAAGCTGGCGCTGAAGTCGCTGGCCAAGTGAGGCCGGCGGCGCCGGCGCTTCTCTTCACTCCAGCGTCAGTCCGATGTCCTTCACCAGCACGTTCCAGTCGTGCAGGTCCTTCTGGATGGTGGCGGCGAACTGCTCGGGCGTGTTCTGCGGCAGGTCGGTGAAGTTGAGTTCGCGCAGGCGCTGCACCACCGCCGGGTCCTTCAGCAGCTGGTTCACCGCGAGGTTGAGCTTCTTGACGATGGCCGGCGGCGTCTTCGCGGGCGCCAGCAGGCCGTACCACGAATAGTTCGCGAAGGGGTAGCCGGCCTCCGTCATCGTCGGCACGTCGGGCAGCATCGGGATGCGCGAGGGTCCGCTGTTGGCCAGCGCCTTCAGCCGGCCCGCGCGCACCAGCTCCACCGTGGACGACATGTCGGCGAAGGCCGCATCCACCTGCCCGCCCATCAGGTCCTGCACGCAGGGACCGCTGCCCTTGTAGGGCACGTGCGTCATCGCAAGGCCGGCCTGCTTCCTGAGGCTCTCCATCGCGAGGTGGCCGCCCGAGCCGTTGCCCCACGAGCAGTAGTTGAGCTTGCCCGGGCGCGCCTTGGCATAGGCGACGAATTCCTTGAGCGTCTTCACCGGCAGGTCCGGCCGCACCAGCAGCAGGTTGCCGCCGCGCCCGATCTGCGCCACGGGCGCGAAGTCCTTCACCGGGTCGTAGGGCAGCTTCCTGTAGAGGCTGGGGTTCACCACCATCGCCGCGGCGTAGGTGAACAGCAGCTTGTAGCCGTCGGGCGTGGCGCGCGCCGCGAGCTCGGTGCCGAGGATGCCGTTGGCGCCCGGGCGGTTGTCGATGATGAAGGGCTGCTTCATCGACTTGGAGAGCGCGTCGGCGATCAGCCGCGAGATGGTGTCGGTGCCGCCCGCCGCCGCCGTGGGAACGATCAGCGTCACCGGCTTGTCGGGGTAGGCATCGGCATTCCCCTGTGCATGGACGGCCATCGCCGCCCACGCCGCGAGCGCGCCCACGGCCAGCGAGCGCAGGCGGTGCCGGAGGAGTGTGGTTGTCATGTGTTGTCTCCTGTCGTCTGTTTTTCAGTGGATGCCGAAGCGCGCCTGCGTTCCCTGCTCGATCATGTCCGCGCCCACGCGATACAGGTTGCGCGAGACGTAACTCGGCACCTGCCGTGCACGCTCGCGCAGCCATTCGGCCTTCAGCGAGCGCGCCTCCACGATCTCGGGCGCGTCGCCCTCGGCGATGGCCAGCAGGTCGATGACGTGCAGCGCGAGCTGCCAGCGGCCTTCCTTCGCGAGACCGCATGCACGCGCGATCACGCCGCGCTTGTCGGTGATGGCCTCGGCCACGGCCCGGCCGACGGTCTCGGGCGCCTCGGGGTGCAGCGAGGTCGGGTTGCGGTCCCACCAGCCGTTCTCCGAGCGGTAGATGTCGCGCACGATGTAGCCGGGGTCGCCGTAAGTCGGCTTCATCCACTCGACGCCGAACAGCTCGTCGGGAAAGCGGATGCGCGCGAGCACGCCGCGCTCGTTGTGCCCCTCGTTCATCAGCCGCACGACCTCGGCGCGTAGCCAGCGCAGCGCACGCGCGGTGTGGGTGAGCACATGCCGCACCTGCTCCTCGCCTTCGAGCGTGGCGCCGAACTCGCGCACCGCCTTGTGCGCGCCGAGCGCCGCGAGCGCTTCGAGCGTGTCGGCCCAGCGCACCGTGTCGCGCATCGTGCGAAAGGGCGTGCCGATGTTGGGAATCGAATCGATCAGCGCAGCGCCGCCGTAAAGCACGCGCTGCGACGGGCTCCACAGCGCGATCGCGTCGTCGGTTTCCGATGGCGCCCAGCGCAGCTCGACATGGCTGTCGCCCTGGCCGATCTGCAGCCGGTCGTCGAAGGTCTCCGTGGGCGCGTGCATGGTGAGCCGGCGGTCGAAGAAGCCCGCCGGCCGGTTGAACTGGATCTCCGCCATGCGGTGCTGCAGCGCCTCGGTCTCGCGGTAGCGGGCCTGGCGCCGCAGCACGTTGCGGTGCGCGATGACGCGCGGCGGCGCATCACCGCGCTGCTCGGCATGCGCGAGCCACATCGGCACGCCGGAGTTGTAGCCCACGTGCCCGTGGCTGTAGCAGAGCGCATGCAGCGGCGCGTTGCTGAGCTTGCGCACCGCGTCGATCATTCCCTGCGTCACCGGGCCGCCAGGCCCGGCATCGATCACCACGAGGCCGGCGTCCGTCTCGGCCACGAAAGACTGCCCCTGGCCGCGCAGGATGTGCAGGCCCGGCGCCACCGTCTCGGTGCCGGTGCCGACGATGAGGAAAGGCTTCTCCTGTCCGGCGCCGTTCGTGTTGTTCGTGTCGTTCGTGTTCATGCGGCCTCCCCGGTACGCACCAGCGCCGGCAGCGCATAGCGGCCGTCCAGCATTTCCTCGCGCGGCACGTAGGCGCGCAGGCACAGATAGAAGTCGCCCGCGGGCGCCGGCAGCCAGTTCGCCTGCGCGGCTTCGTCGTCCGGGCGCGCATGCTGGATGTGCAGCGTGAGCCCGCCGTCCGGGTCGCGGCGCAGCCCGGGCGTGCGGTCGCCGATGGCGTAGCGGTCGATGGGGTTGTCCACCAGCATGTAGTCGCGGCTGTCGTACATCGTGAGCGACCAGAAGGCATCGACCGGCGGCAGCGCGCCGGGCGCGAAGCGCAGCGTGTAGCGGCCGCTGCCGTCGAGCTTGCGCCCGGATGCGTCGTGCCACGCCAGCGGGTAGGTCGCCTCGCGGCTCTCGAGCATGCCGATGTACTTGAGCGCCACCAGCGCGCGCGCCAGGTGGTCGTCGCCGAAGCTGCCTTCGACCAGCGGCATCTGCACCCAGCCGGTGGAAGAGGTGGCGCCCGACTGCGCATGGCGCAGGCGCGGCAGCACGGCGTCGAGCGCTTTCTGCAGCACGGCGAGCTGCGCCTCGTCGGGTTCGCCGGTACCGAGGCCCAGCCCGAGCCGCGTGAAGCGTGCCAGCAGCCCGGCATCGCGCGCCGGCGGCGGGTTCTCGCGCAGTGCGCGGTTCACCTGCGCCGCGAAGTGTTCGGCGCTCAGCGGCGCCTTCGGATCGCAGGCCGGGTCGAAATGCTTCGGCATCGACGAGGCCTTGCCGGCCCGCCAGTCGCCGAGCGTGCGCACGACGAAGCCGTCCTGCAGCGCATTCACGGCCGGCACGTCGCCGGGTCCGTCGACCAGGATGCGGCCGATCACCCACAGCCAGCGCGTCGGCGCCTCGATGTGCGAGCCGGGCCGCGCGAATGCGGCCGGCACTTCCCCGCGCCAGCCCGGCGGCGTGACGAGGAAGGAGCGCGCCGCCGTTCCGGTGAGCCGCTGGCCGATGTGCGCGAAGGGGTTCGTGTAGAAGTCCAGCAGGCCCAGCACGTAGTAGCGCCCGGCCGTGTCGGGCACGTCGATCACCAGCGGGCCTTCGCCCAGGTCGAGCCAGGCGTTGGTGTAGAGCGTGTCGTTGTTCGGCGTCACCACGCGGCTCTTGCCTGCGCTCAGCAGCTGGCGTGCGTGGGTGAACACGTTGCACCAGCGATGCGGCCTGGGTGCTTCTCCCGCGGTGTCGGTGCGCTGCGGCGAGGTGGCCGCGCGCATGCGGCTCATCTCGTAGAGCGGGAAGGCGTAGACGACGGCCTCCTCGGCCAGCGTGCGCAGTCCGTCGTCGATGGTCGTGGTCTGCATCCTCAGGCCTCCCGTGCCCGCAGGGCGGGAATGCGCCAGCTCTGCACGCCCTCGCGCGGGTAGTACATGCGAAGGATCAGATAGAAGCGGCCGGCCGGCGCGGGCAGCCAGTTGGACGCGTCGGCCGGGCGCACATGGCCGAACTCGATCTCCAGGCTGCCGTCGGCTGCGCGCTTCAGGCCGGGCGTGCGGTCGCCGATGGCGTGGCGCCTGATCTCGTTGGGGTAGAGGAAGCGGTCGGCGTCGTAGAGCGTTACCGACCAGAAGGCGTCCGCGGGCGGCATGTCGTCGGCCTCGAAGCGCATCGTGTAGCTGCGCTGGCCGTCCAGCGGCTCCTGCCTCTCGTCGTAGTGCGCGGCGGCGTACACCGCCTCGCTGGTGGCCAGCGCACCCAGGCCCAGGTAGGCGGTGCGGGCGCGGCCGAGAAACTCGTTGCCGTAGCGGCCGGTGGAAGGCGTCATCGACCAGGGCTTGGGCCGCCGGTTGCGGCCCACGGCGCCGACCAGCTGCACGCCTTCGGCGAAGCCCTCGATCAGGCCTTCGCGCGTGGGCTCGTCCAGCGTGTCCCATGAGAACGCGGCGTCCGGCCGCAGCCCGGCTTGGCCGAACCACGCGACCAGCGCGCGGTCCTCCACGCGGCCCGGCGCCTCGGCGAGCTCCCGGCACATGTTGGTGAAGAAGCGCGGCGCCACCTGCGCGGCCGGCTCGCCGTTCTCGAAGGCCGCGGCCATCGCGTCGACCGCAGGGCCGTCCCAGTGCTCGACGGCGGACGGCCGACCCTGCAGCACAGTGCCGGGCGCGGGCGCCAGCCCGATCTCGGACTGCAGCGTGCGTGCGGCGGGCCAGTCGCTTTCGTCGCCCACGAGGATGCGGCCGATCAGCCAGACGAGATCGGTCGGGCAACGCACCACGCGGTGGCCCGCGAGCGATTCCGGCACAGTGCCGCCCGGCCCGACGAGCACCACCGTCTCGCCCTCCGGGTTGCAGTTGCGCGGCCCCAGGTTCTCGAAGTTCTCGGTGTAGGCGTCGTACAGCGGCAGCACGAAGTAGCGGCCCGGATGGCGCGACGATGCGGGCACCGTCAGCAGCATCGGCCCATGGGCCAGGTGCACCCACGCGATGGTGTAGAGCAGGTCGTTGGCCGGCGTCACCACGTCGCGGTCTTCATGGGTGGAGGGGCGCGGCGCGTGATGCAGCGTGTTCAGCGGCGCACGCACGTCCGATCCGTGCGAGGCGCCGGCGCGGCGCTCGGCCTGGGGCGCGGTCTGCATGGCGCAGGTGCGGTAGGTCTCGGTGAGCGGGTAGCCGTAGACGAAGGCGGCCAGGCCGATGGAGCGGGCCAGCGCCTTGCGCGCGAGGACAACGGCGAGATTGGGATCGGGAGCGTTCATGTCGGATGTCTCTTTGCTGGAGTTCATGGATCGGTTCAATCGAGCTTCACGCCCGTGGCCTGCGTCAGGCGCAGCGTCACGGGGAGGAATGCCTTGTAGGCAGCGGTGGCCTCGGCCGGCAGGTTGCCCACCGGTTCGGCGCCCAGCTCCTCGATGCGGCGGCTGACCTCGGGCTGGCGGATCACCGCGCTGACTTCGCGTCCCAGCCGTTCGACGATCGCATCGGGCGTCTTCGCGGGCGCCATCAGCGAGGTCGGGCCGGTGAGCGCATAGACCTCGTCGGCGTAGCCCTGCTCGGCGAAGGTCGGCACGTCGGGCAGCGCCTTGGCGCGGCGCGGTCCGGCAACGGCCAGTGCGCGCAGCTTGCCGGCCGCGATGTACGGCTGCAGCGTGGTGACCGAGCCCACGGTCATGTTGATGACGCCGCTGATCAGGTCCACCGCCATCGGGCTCTCGCCCTTGTAGGGCACGTGCAGCGTCTGCAGGCCGTAGGTCTTGTCCATGTAGACCTGGATCTGGTGCGGCTGCGTGCCCGGGCCCCACGAGCCCATCGTGTACTTGCCGGGCGCGGCCTTCACCGCGGCGATCAGGCTCTTGAAGTCCTTCGCCGGCACCGAGGGGTGCACGGCCAGCACGGTGCGCGTGGTGGCGATGTCCGAGACCATGCGCAGGTCGGTGCGCGGGTCGTAGGGCAGCTTGCTGTAGAGCACCATGTTCGCGGTGACGGGGCCCGGCACCGTCAGCAGCAGCGTGTAGCCGTCGGGCGCGCTCTTGGCGACGTAGTCGGTGCCGATGATCCCGCCCGCGCCGCTGCGGTTCTCGACCACCACCGGCTGGCCCAGCCGCTTTGACAGCCCCTCTGCCACGATGCGCGCGAGGATGTCGGTGGAACCGCCCGCCTGGTACTGCACCACGATGCGCAGCGGCTTCGACGGAAAGGGCGCCTCGGCCTGCGCACCGCCGGCCGCGAGCGCGATGGCTGCGCCGAGCATGGCAAGTTGTCTCTTCGATGTCGTCATGCGGTGTGTCTCCCGTGGTTGTTCATGCGGCGCGCCCGACCACCAGCGCATCGACCGCCACGCAGCCGCCATCGGCCCGGGGCCGCGCGATCAGCGGGTTGATCTCGGCGCTGTCGAGCGAGTCGCCGGCACGCAGCGCGAAGCCGGCCAGCGCGCACAGCGCATCGGCGATCGAATCGAGATCCACCGGCGCACGGCCGCGCGCGCCGTCGAGGATCGCGAAGGCGCGCAGCTCGCGCACCATGGCCAGCGCGTCGCCGCGCGTGATCGGCAGCGCGCGCAGCGACACGTCGCGCAGCGTCTCGACGTGGATGCCGCCCAGGCCGAACATCAGCACCGGGCCGAACACCGGGTCGCGGTGCACGCCTGCGATGCATTCGACGCCGCCTGCCAGCATGCGCGCCACCAGTGCGCCGTCGAGCCGTGCGTCGGGCCGTGCGGTGAGTGCCCGATCGCGCGTGCGCTCGAAGGCCGCCTTTGCCTGCGCCGCGCCGCGCAGCCCGAGCGCCACCCCGCCGACGTCCGACTTGTGCGGGATGTCCGCGCTCACGATCTTCACCACCACCGCGTCGCCGATGGCCTCGGCGGCGGCTGCTGCCTCGTCGGCGCTGCGCACCACGCGGTGCTCGACGACAGGCACGCCGGCTTCGGCGAGCAGCGCCAGCGCGTCGGGCTCGGACATGGTGCCGGGGGACAGCTTCAGCGGATTCGAGGCGAGAGCCGGGACCGCCGAAGGCGGCGCACCGGTCTTCAATCCGGCCAGCGCGGCGATCGTGCGGATGCCGTCCGACGGATCGGCGAACACCAGGCAGCGCATCGCTTCCAGCTCGGCGCGGCGCTCCGGCGCCAGCAGCGTGCTGATGGCGAGCAGCGTGTCGGGATAGGCCGCGCGCAGCGAGCCCACCAGTTCTCGCAGCACTGGCCAGAACGCGTCCGACGCGCCTGCAGCCGCAAGGAAGCCCATCCACGACGCGAAGCCGCGGTCGTCGAGCATCACGCGCGCGCTGCGCTCCAGCAGGCTCATGTCGTTCGTGACCTGGCCGGTGATGTCGACCGGGTTGCGCGGCGCCGCGAAAGGCACCCAGCTGCGCAGCGTGTCCTGCGCGGCATCGCTCAGCGGCTGCACGTCCAGGCCCTGCGCCGAGGCCTCGTCGGCCATCAGCGCGCCCACGCCGCCCGAGAGCGTGAACAGGCCGATCGAGCGGTCGCGCGGGCGGCCGGCCACGGCCGCGCTGTGGGCCAGGTCGAAGAACTCGGTGAGGTTGCGCGCTCGCAGCACGCCGTACTGGCGGAACACCGCGTCGTACACCGCGTCGTCGCCGGCCAGTGCCGCGGTGTGCGAGGCCGCGGCCTGCGCGCCCAGCGCGGTGCTGCCGACCTTGACCATCACAACCGGCTTGCCGTTCGCCTGCGCGAGGGCCAGCGCGGCGCGCAGCCGCGGACCGTCGCGGCAGCCTTCCATGTAGCCCATGATCACGTCGGTGGCCGGGTCCTGCGCGAGCCAGGCCAGGCAGTCGGCGAACTGCACGTCGGCCTCGTTGCCGGTGGTGGCCCACAGCGACAGGCCCACGCCGCGCGCCCGCGCCATCGAGTAGGCGTACGCGCCGAACGCGCCCGACTGGCTCACCAGCCCGATTCGCCCCGCGCTCACGCGGCCCACGCCGGGCGCCGGCGAGAAGGTCGCGTAGACATTGCGCGCGATGTTCATGAAGCCCAGGCAGTTCGGGCCGACGAGCCGCACGCCGGCCGCGCGCGCCTTGTCGCCGAGCCGGGCCTGCGCGGCCATGCCATCGGCGCCGGTCTCGGCGAAGCCAGAAGAAAACAGCACCACGCCCTTCACCTTCGCGGCGATGGCATCGTCGAGCGCGCCGTCGACCAGCGCGGCCGGCACGGCGAGGATGGCCAGGTCCACCGGTCGGCCGATGGCGCTCAGGGTGGGCCAGGCCTGCAGGTCCTGGATGCGGTCGGCCTTGGGGTTGACCGGATAGAGCGCGCCGTCGAAGCCGAAGCGGCGCTGGTAGTCGACCGGTATGCCGCCGATCTTCTGCGGGCTGGAAGAGGCGCCGACCACCGCGATGGAGCGCGGCGCGAACAGGGCCGAGAGCGATTCGGCCTGGGAGCTGAAGAAATCCATGGGTCGATGCGGGAAGAGCGGGTTCAGAAGTTGTGGCGGATGCCGGCGGCGAGCACGCGCACGCCGTTGCCGCTGTCGGGCGCGACGGTGATGGTCGCGAGCGAGGCCGAGGCGCCGTTGCGGTTGAGCAGGCGCAGCCAGCGCGCGTAGAGCACGGTGCGCTTGCTCAGGTAGTAGTCGTAGCCCAGCGTCCAGGCCAGCTGCGAGCGGCTGGAGTCGTCCACCTTGCGCTGCATGGCCTCGAACATCAGGTTCGAGGCGGGCGTCACGTTGTAGGTGACGCCCAGGCTCGCGAGCTTCGCCGTGGGTACGCGCGGCAGGTTCGAGCTGTTGCGCACGTAGTTGGCGTAGAACTGCAGCCCGATGTCCGGCAGCTCGTAGGCGCCGCTGAGCGCCTGGTAGGTGGTGGCGGCCGGCTGGGCCACGGGCGCGGCGGCCGAGCCGGAGCGCGCGCGCTGAAACGCATAGGCGATGTAGTAGGGCTTGCGCGACCAGCCGAGGCTGCCGCCGTAGAAGTTGCCGCTCTGGTGGCTGGGCGCGCTCGATTCCCCGGGTGCGAAGGCGATGTCGGCGAAGAAGTCGCTGCTGGCCGGCGTGCGGTAGCGCACCATGTTGCTCGCGCGGGCCGCGAAGGGCGTGAGGCCCGGCTGCGCGTCGGTGGCGGCCACCAGGTTGATCGGCGAGAACACCGAGTTCACGCCGTACGGGTCGGCCTTGAACAGCGTGTAGAACATCGGCGTGTACATGCGGCCCGCGTCGATCTGCCCCCACGGCCCCGACAGGCCGACGAAGGACTGCCGGCTGAACGACATGGCCGGCCCCGGCAGCGTGCCGTTGCCGGTGTCGGGCGCGAAGCCGCTTTCGAGCGTGAAGTGCGCGCTGAGCCCGCCGCCGAGGTCTTCGGTGCCGCGAAAGCCCAGGCGCGAGGCGGTCTGGCCGCCGTCTTCGAGCCGCTTCGACGAGGTGATGCCCGACTTGGCGAAGGCCATGTAGAGGTCGACCGTGCCGTAGATGGTCACGCTGCTCTGCGCCGGCGTGAGCGATGAATAGGCCGCCAGCGCGAGGCCGGCGGCTGCTGTCTTCTTCATGTGCTGCTTGTCTCCGGTAGGGCTTGCCGCATGCGGGTGCATGGCGGTGCCGCTTGTGTGCTTGTGGATGTCCGGTGCTTACGATAGAAATGACGCCCTCCCGAATCTGTCAACGCTTTGACAGATTCATGAACATCACGGCAGGGAGAACCCGCTGACCCGATCGCCTCGCTCGACCCCCAGGAACGCCGAAGAGAGCGCCGCGCTCATCGAGCGCGCGCTGCGCTGGAACGAGCTGTTCTCGCGCTGGCCCGACGCGCGCCGCGCCGAGCTCATGAAGTCCGCGCGCATGGAGCGCTACAGCCGCCGCACGCAGGTGCTCGCGCACGACCGCCATCGGCGCGAGCTGCTGGTGGTGGTGTCGGGCTGCCTCGAGATCAGCAGCATGAGCACCCACGGGCGCAAGTACGTCAATGCGCTGCTGGGACCGGGCCAGGTGGCGCCGCTGGTGCGCCTGCTCGAGGACGTGCCGCTGCCCTACGACTACCACGCGCACGAGGACTCGGTGATCATCCACCTGCCCAGCGATGCCGTGATCGCGGTGCTCGACGCCGAACCGGTGCTGTGGCGCGACGTGGCCAAGCTCGGCCTGCAGCGCCAGCGGCTGAGCATCGTGCTGCTGCAGAACCAGATGCTCAACTCCATCCACGGGCGCGTGGCCGCGACGCTGATGAGCCTGGTCCACTTCTACAACGGGCAGGGACCTGGAACGGGAGAGAGCGACGGCGGCCCGCTGGTGCGCCTGTCGCAGAACGACCTGGCGGCCATGCTCGGCCTCTCGCGCCAGACCATCAACAAGGAACTGGGGCGCCTGGTGGAAGAGGGCGCCATCGACATGCGCTACAAGCGCATCCGCATCGTCGATGCCGAACGGCTGGCGCGCATCGCGGCCGGCACCTGAGCGGAAAACTCAGCAGGGGCTCAGGGGTAGATCTTCTCGCCCCTGGCCAGCATCTCCACGAACTGTGCGATGCGGCGTGCGCGGGTCTCGGGCTTCTTGGCGCCCTGCGTGCGGAACAGGATCGCGAAGCGGTTGCGCGAGTCGAGCGTGGCGAAGAACTTCGCGGCCTTCCTGTCGGCATCGAGCGCGGCCTGCAGGTCGGGCGGCACGGTGGCCTTGGCGACCCCCTCGTAGGCCGCGTCCCAGCGGCCGTCGGCCTTCGCGCGTTCGATCTCGGCATGGCCAGCCGGCTGCATGCGGCCTTCGTCGATGAGCTTCATCACCTTGTCGCGGTTGACCTGCGACCAGATGCTGCGCCGGGTGCGCGGCGTGAAGCGCTGCATGAAGTAGTGCTCGTCCTGGCTCTTGCGCTGGCCGTCGATCCAGCCCCAGCACAGGGCTTCCTCTACCGCGGCGGGATAGTCGATGGAGGCGATGCCGCTGTCTTTCTTTGCGATGCGAAGCCACACGCCGGCGGCGCTGGCATGGTGGCGCTTGAGCCAGCGCGCCCACGAGGCCGCGTTGGTGCACTCCACCGGTGTGTCGTGCACGATGCGCTCTTCCGTCTTGCTCAAGGCACCCACCAGTAGCGCAGCGCGTGGAAGTAGATCGGCGCCGCGAAGATCACCGAATCGAGCCGGTCGAGCATGCCGCCATGGCCCTCGATCATCGAACCCCAGTCCTTCACGCCGCGGTCACGCTTGATGGCCGACATCACCAGCCCGCCGAAGAAGCCCATGAGGCAGATGGTGAGCGACATCAGCGCCGCCTGCCACGGGTTGAAGGGCGTGGCCCAGTAGAGCGCGGCACCCAGCGCGGTGGCACTCGCGACGCCGCCGACCAGGCCTTCCCAGGTCTTGGAGGGCGAGAGTTCGGGCGCCACCTTGCGCTTGCCGAAGAGCTTGCCCCACACGTACTGCAGCACGTCGCTGCCCTGCACCACGATCACCAGGAAGGCGATCAGCAGCAGGTTGCGGCCCTCGAAGCCCGGGATCTGCAGCGTGAGCAGCGCGGGCACATGGCTGATGCAGAACACGCACACCATCAGGCCCCACTGGATCTTCGAGGTGCGCTCCAGGAAGCGCCGCGTGTCGCCGCTCACCGCCGCCAGAATGGGCAGCAGCAGGAAGGCATACACCGGGATGTAGATGGCGTAGAGCCCGTACCAGTCGATCCAGATCAGGAAGTACTGTCCCGGCAGCGCGAGGTAGAAGGCCAGTGCGATCGGTGCATGGTCGCCGCGGCGCGTGTAGGCGAGGCTGATGAACTCGCGCAGCGCGTAGAACGAGATCAGGTAGAACAGCACGATCACGCCGCCCTTGCCGAAGGCGAAGGCGATGCCGATCACCGCCACCATCACCCACCACGCGTTGACGCGCGAGTTGAGGTTGTCGATCACCGAGTGCGGCTGGCCGTGGGCCACCTTCCACTTGAGCAGCGCGCCGATGGCCGATGCCAGCACCAGCACGCCGGCCACGCCGCCGAAGAGCTTGAGCGTGGTCCACGCGAAGGGAGAGAGCTCGATCATGCTGCGGCCCCTCCGTTGCCGTTCTGGCTGCCGGCCGTGCCGTTCTCCTCGATGCGGTCGTACTCGGGCCGCAGGTCCAGCATCGCCGTGCGGGCCCGGGCGATGAAGCTGTTCTTGTCTTCGCCCTCGGCCAGCGAGATCGGCGCGCCGAAGCGCACCGTGCAGGCCAGCGGGATCGGCACCAGCGTGCCCTTGGGCAGCACGCGCTTGAGGTTCTCGATCCATACGGGCACCAGCCGCACGTTGGGGCAGGCGCGCGCCAGGTGGAAGAGGCCGCTCTTGAGCGGCAGCAGGATCTCGTCGCCGGTGTTGCGCGTGCCTTCCGGGAACATGATGAGCGAGTCGCCGGCGTCCAGCGCCTGCTTCATCTGCTCGACCGGGTTCTCGCCCTGGCCCGAGCCGTCGCGGCGGATCATCAGCGCGTTGAACACGTCGATGCCGATGAACTGCCGCAGCTTCGAGGCCATCCAGTAGTCCTGTCCGGCCACCGGCCGCGTCAGCGCGCGCAGGTCGGGCGGCAGCGTGGCCCACAGCAGCACGAAGTCGCCGTGGCTCGTGTGGTTGGCGAAGTACAGCGTCTGCTCGGCCTTGGGCGTGGAGCCCGACCAGATGGCACGCACGCCGGTCAGCAGCCCGGCCGCGCCGATGATGAGCTTGCCCGCCACGATGGCGAGGCCGCGCCGCAGCACGGTGCTTTCGGGCTTGTCGTCCTCGATCTTCTTGTCGTTGTTTTCTTCCGGGTTCAAGAGAGGTCCTGTGTCATCAAGGCAAGGAGGAACATGGCGCTCTGGCAGGCCACCACGATGGCGTGGCGCTGCATGAGCTGGCGGGTGCCCTGCACGCGGTCGTCGAGCGGGCGGGGCGCATGCTGCGAGGCCGGCGGCTCGCGCAGCCCGAGGGAGGCGAGCGCGCGGTCGAGTGCGTCGAGCGAGGCGACGGTGTTGCGAGCGAGGCCGTCGAACAGCGCCTCGTCGAAGCGCAGCCGGAACGCGAAGTAGCGCTCCAGCGCGCCGAGGATGACGACCGCGCCGAAGCCCATGGTGGCAGTGGTGGAGAGCGAGCGCAGCGTCAGCGCGAGCACCAGTGCCGAGATGCAGGTGAGCGCGAAGCCCCAGAGGGCCAGCAGCGCCACGGCGCGCAGCAGCGCCGCGAGCGCGGCGCAGGTGGTTCTGTCGTTGTCATCGGTCATGGGGCGGCACCTCCTGCAAGGGCTCGAACGGCTCCAGGGAGACCCGCCACGCATCCCGCAGCACGATCTGCGGCCGTGCCCGGCGCACCGCGTCCTCGGCCTGGGCGACGCCGCCGGCCGCCCCGTAGCGGCCCAGCCAGGCGATCACCGCCGCCGCGCTGCGCGAGAAGCCGAGCGCGCAGCAGACCCACACTGTGGCACCGTCCGCGCTCCTGCGCTGGCCTTCGATGACGACGGCCGCGCGCTGCAGGCGCACGGTGGGCGGCACCGTCAGGTCGAGCACCGGCACGCAGCGCGCGTGCGGCACGCCGGCGGGCATCTGCAGCTCGGCGCACAGGCTCACCAGCCGGGGCCGGCCGGCGGCCAGCCACTCGGCATGCGTCGGCCGCCGGCCCAGCCGCAGGCCCGGCACCACCTCGACCGAGGCCGGCAGGCTGCGCGTCCAGAGCCAGGCATTGACAGCGGCGCCGAGCCGGTAGGGTGCCAGCATCCAGCGCGCCGCCCAGCCCATGCGGCCGCGGCCATCTATCTGGAAGCCGCGCGCGCCGAAGCCCGCGTAGTTCAGCGCCACCAGAGCCAACGAGGCAGCCGGCCACGCGAGCCACAGCGCGATGCCGCCGCCGTAGAGCGCCGCCGCCAGGAACAGTGCCGCACCCACCGCGTAGAAGCCGGCCAGCTTCCAGCGCTGCGGGTCGCGCGTGGTGCGCCATGCGCGCGGCATCGACACCACGCGCTCCAGCGGCCACAGCCACACGCAGAACAGGCCCAGCAGCGCGCCGGTCGGGATGTCGATGAAATGGTGCTGCCAGGTCGTGAGCACCGAGGCGCAGATGGCGAAGGCCCACGCATGCAGCACCAGCCGTGCCCACAGCGGCCGGATGAACTGCCGGTACCAGTCCCACAGGATCACCGCCAGCGCGATGTGCAGCGAGGGCGCCTGGTTGAAGGGCTGGTCGAAGCCCCGCAGCGCGTTGAACAGGAAGGCCGGCGCGCCGTCGACCGGCGGCTGTCCGAAGCTGAAGTGCAGCGGCCACAGCACGAAGCAGGTGCAGGCGACGAGCGTCGCCGTCAGCAGCCGCAGCGCATGCCGGTCGAGCGCGTGCCTGCTGCGCGCGAGGAAGAGCGACAGCGCGTAGAAGGCGTTGATCGTCCAGTACGGGAAGATGGTCCACGGCCAGAACGGCACGTGCCGCTCCCACTCGAAGGCCATCGACGGCACGTTGGCGCGCGTGGTGGCCCACCAGTTCGCGAAGCCGTAGGTCGCGTAGAACAGCGGTCCCAGCAGCACCAGCCATGCGGCGGCGCGCTTCCAGGGCCGTGGGGTGCTCTTCATTGCGTGACGCGCACCGCCAGCGACACCGTGAAGATGCCCCACTCGTCCACCCGCTGGTCGATCTTGCGGAAGCCGGCTTCCTCCACCAGCTGGTCCATCTCGTACTGGGTGCGGCGGCGCATCACCCAGGCCTCGCCCTGGCGGTGGCTGGTGAGGGCGCGCGCGATCATCTCGAGCTGCGGGTGCCAGGGCTGGCCGGTGTAGACCAGGTAGCCGCGGTCTTCCACCGCGTCGCCCACGCCCGCGAGCGAGCGGCGCACCATCTCGTTGTCGGGAAAGAGCTCGTACAGGCCCGACACCACGGCCAGCGTAGGCCGTGGCGTGACGCTGGCCAGGCTCATGCGGTCGAAGGCGTCGGCCTGCACGAACTGGGCGATGTCTTCCAGGCCCTTCTCGGCGATGAGCGCGCGGCCGTCGCGCACGTTGATGTCGCTGTAGTCGCGCAGCAGGATCGAGCTCGCCTTGACGGGGCTCGCCAGCACCGCGTCGAGCACGTAGCGGCCGTGGCCGGCGGCGATGTCCATCACGCGCACCTCGCGGTGCATCTCGGCCAGCCGCTCCATCGCGATGCGCAGCAGCTCCTCGACGTGGATCTTGCGCTGGCGGATGCCGCGCCAGCCGATCGACTCCAGGTAGGTCTTGTCGATGGAGCGGCCGATGAACGAGCTGCCCTGCGGATGGTTGCGGTAGACGTAGTCGAGCGTGCTGCCGGAGTCGAAGCCGGTTTCGTGGCCGAGCTTGATGCCTTCCGACATGGTGCCGCCCAGCTTCAGCCCGGCGCGGGTGATGGCCCAGTAGGCGCCGCGCGGCGACAGGGGCGAGAGCGGCTCGGCCAGCGCGCGCGACTCCTCGGCCGTCTCGCCGCTGAGGTGCGCCTCGCGGCGGTCGACCGGCACGGCGGGCTCGTCGAAGCGCTGCAGGATGAATTCGCGGATCTGCGCCACGGCCGGCGCCCTGTCCTTCTCGCCCAGCGTGTCGTGGAAGAAGCCCGGCAGCTCGACCTTGGTCTTGACCGCGCTGCCCAGCCGCTCGAAGAACTGGTGCTGCGGCTTGTGGTGCACCACCCAGTCGGCACCCGATACGAGCAGTTGCACCGGCAGCGTGATCGCGTTGGCGTCGGCCACCACGCGCTCGGCCGCCTCGTACAGGCCCAGCAGGATGTTGACCGCGATCGGCCGGCTGATGAGCGGATCGCTCTCGTAGCTGGCGATGCGCTCGGGGTCGTGCGTGAGGAACTTCGCCTTCACGTAGCTGTTGACGAAGAAGAGCCCGCGCAGCTTGTGCATCAGCGCCAGGCCCGGCCGCGCGAAGGGCACGTAGAGCTTGACCTTGAAGGCCGGCGAGGCGAGCGTGAGGCCGCGCACCTTGGGCGCGTAGTCGTGCGCCCAGGTGGCGATCAGCACTGCGCCCACGCTCTGCGCGACCACGTGGATGTCGTGCTCGGGCACGCCGTGCACGGCGCCGATGTGCTGCACGAAGGTCTGCACGTCGCGCACCGAGGTGCCGAAGCTGGGGCTGTAGCCGCGCTGGCCGGGCGAGCGGCCGTGGCCGCGGGCGTCCCAGGCGTAGAAGTCGAAGTCGGGCAGGTCGAGCTCGTCGACCAGGTGCGCCATGCGCGCGCCGTGCTCGTGGCCGCGGTGGAACAGCAGCACGGCGCCGCGCCGCGCGGCACCGGTGGCGGGCCAGCGGCGGTAGAAGAGCGATTCGCCGTCGTGCGTCTGGAAGTGGAGTTCTTCGGCGATGCGAGGAGTCGTGTTTGTCATTGAGTCCCTGTTGAATTCTTGTCGTCTGCCTCCGCCAGTGCCCGGCGGATGCGGTTGATGGTGGTCCAGGCCACGAGCGCGGCCAGCAGCGGCATCAGCCAGGCCGTCCAGCCCGGCAGCGGCCCGCCCAGCGCCACGTACAGGCCGAGCGCGCCGAAAACGAAGGCCCGGTCGCTCTTGCCCAGCGGGCCGTCGTAGCGGCGCGAGGCGCCGACCGTGGGGCCCAGCGCGCCGGCGAATTCGCTCAGCCCGGCCAGCACGATCACGGTGCCGACCCAGAAGCCGCTGAAGGGCTGCACCAGCGCGAAGGGCAGGTACAGCGCCGCGTCGGAGACCACGTCGGTCAGTTCGTTGAGGAAGGCGCCGAGCCTGCTTTGCTGGTTGTGCTCGCGCGCCAGCATGCCGTCGATGGCGTTGAAGGCCATGCGCAGGAACATCCACAGCGGGATGAGCCCGAAGGCCGCCAGCGAGGGCGCCGCGAAGAAGAGCCAGAGTCCGAGCGCCACCGATACCGCGCATGCCGCCAGCGTCACCTGGTTGGCGGTGACGCCCATCGCATGCAGGCGGACCACCAGCGGCCGCAGCAGTGCCTGGAAACGCGGCTTCAGTTCGTAGATCGACACGTGCTGGCTTCCCCTCGTTCGTTATATGGCCGAAGCATTCTGCCAGTGAAGGACGGGCCCCCACGCTCGGCACTGCGTGTCCTCGCTGCCCCCCCGGGGGGCGCTCGCTTGCTTGGGGCGGCCCGGCGCGGCGCTCGGGACTAAACTCGTCGGCGCACACTTCCAGCAAATGACCATCCAGACAGACGACTTCGCGCCCGCCCCCCAACGCGTGGTGTCCGCGGCCCCCGCATCGCCCAACGAGGAGGCGATCGAACGGGCGTTGCGCCCCAAGCTGCTCGACGAGTACGTCGGCCAGGCCAAGGTGCGCGAGCAGCTCGAGATCTTCATCGGCGCCGCGCGCAAGCGGAAGGAAGCCCTCGACCACGTGCTGCTTTTCGGCCCGCCGGGCCTGGGCAAGACCACGCTGTCGCACATCGTCGCGGCCGAACTGGGCGTCAACCTGCGCCAGACCTCCGGCCCCGTGCTCGAGAAGCCCAAGGACCTGGCGGCGCTGCTGACCAACCTGGAGCCGAACGACGTGCTCTTCATCGACGAGATCCACCGGCTGAGCCCGGTCGTCGAGGAAATCCTGTATCCGGCGCTGGAGGACTACCAGATCGACATCATGATCGGCGAGGGCCCCGCGGCGCGCAGCATCAAGCTCGACCTGCAGCCCTTCACGCTGGTGGGCGCCACCACCCGCGCCGGCATGCTGACCAACCCGCTGCGCGACCGCTTCGGCATCGTCGCGCGGCTGGAGTTCTACACGCCCGAGGAGCTCGCGCTGATCGTGCACCGCAGCGCCGGCCTGCTGAAGGTGGAGGCCGATGCGGCCGGCGGCTTCGAGATCGCCCGCCGCTCGCGCGGCACGCCCCGCATCGCCAACCGCCTGCTGCGCCGCGTGCGCGACTACGCCGAGGTCAAGGGCAACGGCCGCATCACCGAAGACATCGCGCATCGCGCGCTGGCCATGCTCGACGTCGATCCGCAGGGCTTCGACCTGATGGACCGCAAGCTGCTGGAGGCCGTCATCCACCGCTTCGACGGCGGCCCGGTCGGCCTGGACAACGTGGCCGCCAGCATCGGCGAAGAGCGCGACACCATCGAGGACGTGATCGAGCCCTACCTGATCCAGCAGGGCTACCTGCAGCGCACGCCGCGCGGACGCATCGCCACGCTGGCCGCCTACCGCCACCTGGGCGTGGCCCCGCCCTCGGGCCGTGCCGACGGCCCCGATCTCTTTGGAGCCTGATTCCCATGCACACCCATGACCTGAGCGCCTGGCAGCACGACCACCATTTCGGCGCCGACACCTCTTCCGCCGAGCGCAGCACGCGCCTGGTGATGTGGATCACCTTCGCGATGATGGTCGTCGAGATCGGCGCCGGATGGTGGTTCAACTCGATGGCGCTGCTGGCCGACGGCTGGCACATGAGCTCGCACGCGCTGGCCATCGGCCTGAGCGCCTTCGCCTATGCCGCCGCGCGCCGCTATGCGCGCGACCCGCGCTTCGCCTTCGGCACCTGGAAGATCGAGGTGCTGGGCGGCTTCGCGAGCGCGCTGGCGCTGCTGGGCGTGGCGGCGCTGATGGTGGTGGGCTCGCTGGAGCGGCTGTGGTCGCCCTCGGCCATCCATTACCCCGAGGCCATCGCCGTGGCGGTGCTGGGGCTGGTGGTCAACCTGGTCTGTGCGCGGCTGCTGGGCGGGGCGCATCACCATCACGGGCACGACCATGGACATGCACACGACGACCATCACCACGGGCACGGCCATCACGATCACCATGGCCACGACCTGAACCTGCGCTCGGCCTACCTGCACGTCGTGGCCGACGCCGCCACCTCGGTGCTCGCCATCGCGGCGCTGCTGGGAGGCTGGTTCTACGGCTGGGCCTGGCTCGACCCGGCGATGGGCATCGTTGGCGCGGTGCTGGTGGCGGCCTGGGCCAAGGGGCTGCTGAAGGAGACCGGCAAGGTGCTGCTCGACCGCGAGATGGACCACCCCGTCACCGCGGAGATCAAGGAAGGCGTCGAGACCCTGCTGGCCGATTCCGAGACCCGCGTGGCCGACCTGCACGTGTGGCGCGTGGGCCGCGACGCCTACGCCTGCGCGCTCACCGTGGTGACCCACTCGCCGACGCTCACCGCCGACCAGGTGCGGGCCTGCTTCTCGATGCACGAGGAGATCCGCCACTCGACGGTGGAAATCCAGCGCTGCGTGGATTAGGTTCTTCCTCCTTCCCCCGCTGGGGCAAGGCTGGGATGGGGGCACGACGGCGCGACCATTCCAACGCCGCCTGCCCCACCCCAACCCTCCCCCAGCGGGGGAGGGAGCGAGCCGAAGTCAATTGACCGGGGCGCCCTGTTCTTTCTCCTTCCCCCTTTGGGGGAAGGTTGGGATGGGGGCACGACAGCGTGCCTATTCCAACGCCGCCTGCCCCCACCCCGGCCCTCCCCCGGAAGGGGACGGAGCAAGTCAAATCGAGGCGCTGCGCCTCGCGTGCCGCACGATCAACACCTGCGCCGCGTAATACGTCGCCAGCACCCACAGCTGCGCCAGCGGCAGCGGCATCACGAACCGGTTGATCGCCAGCAGCGAGTCGCTCAGCATGAAGAAGCAGGCACCCACCGCCACCCATGGCGCCGATGGGTCGCTCCGGCGCAGCACCGCCGCGCGCCCGATGGCCTGCGCCGCCATGCAGGCGATCACCACCACATAGGCGCCGACCGGAATCCGCAGCGCCGCCGGCAGCCCGCCATGCCAGAGGAAGGCGTACATCGCCGCGCCGACCAGCAGCGTGGCCGCCAGCGCCCCGGGGCGCGGGAACAGTCCCACGCCGATGCGGAACAGCGCGATGTAGGCGAGGTGGGCCAGCAGGAAGCACACGAGGCCGGGCACGAACATCCCGGCCGGCCCCATCAGCAGCACGTCGCCTGCCAGCGAAGCGACCAGGCCCGCCACCAGCAGGCCGTCGAAGCCGGTGACCGGGCCGGCCGCGAGCGCCCGCCGGGCCGCGAGGAAGATCGCGATCGACAGGGCCAGCGGCTTGAAGACGTGGTGCAGCCAGCCGATGCCCAGTGCCGCGCTGGCCGTGGCCAGGGCTGCGGTCTCGATCAGCAGCACCTCGGTGACCGTCAGCCGCCCCTGCAGAACGCCGCCGATCGCCCACAGCATCGCCGTCAGCGTGGCCAGCCAGACGGCGGCGTGCGACAGCGGCATGAGGTCGGAGAACCACAGGAAGACCACAGCGCACCCGACCAGCAGCAGGAACTGGATGCCCGCGAACCACTGCACGCCCGCGCTCACCGCCGGCTCGTAGCGCGTCACCTTCGCGATGTCGAAGGCCGGCTTGGGAAAGCGCGCCGCCACGTCCGCCGGCCGCCAGCCCGGCGGCTTGAGCCACACGCGCAGCTTGTCGGCCCAGCTGCGCGCGTGCCATGAATCCTTCGCGAGCGCCCAGTAGACCTCGGCGTTGGCCCACAGCGGGTCCCAGCTGCGCAGCCCGCCGCGCGTGCCGTAGATGCAGCGCTCGTCCTCCTCGCGGAAGGTGCCGAAGATGCGGTCCCACACGATCAGGACGCCGCCGTAGTTGCGGTCGAGGTACTTGTCGTTCACCGCGTGGTGCACGCGGTGGTTCGAGGGCGAGCAGAACCAGCGGTCGAACCAGCCCAGCCTGCCCACCTGCTCGGTGTGCACCCAGAACTGGTAGAGCAGGTCGACGAGCGCCACCACGCCGAACACCAGCGGCGGCACGCCGGCCACCGCCATCGGCAGGTAGAAGATCCAGCCCAGCAGCGCGCCGCTGGAGGTCTGGCGCAACGCGGTCGACAGGTTGTAGTGCTGGCTCTGGTGGTGCACCACGTGCGCCGCCCACAGCACGGCCGACTCGTGGCCCATGCGGTGCAGCCAGTAGTAGCAGAAGTCGTAGAACACGAGCGCCAGCAGCCAGCCGTACCAGGTGGTCCAGAACTGCCGGGCCGCTTCCTGCGGAAAGAGCGAGATCGCCGAGTACACGGCCGTGTAGATGCCGATGCGCAGCAGGCCGGTGAGCACCGCGCTGACTTGGCTGAGCATGCCCAGCCCGACGCTGTTGATGGCGTCGGCGAGGCGGTAGGTGTCCTGCCCGGTGCCGCGGCGGGCCCGGGCACGGCCGACCGCGAACTCGATCCCCATCAGCAGGAAGAAGACGGGTGTCGCAAGAACGATGATCTGGCCAGGTCGCATCGCGCGATTGTGGCGTTGCTGCACTGCCACAAGTCACCGGCATGTCACGGGGTCGCCATCGTACGGTCACCCGGCGGTGGGAGCCTACCGGGCCATGCAACGCGACGACGCTTTCCTTCGCGCATGGCGCGACACCGCGGCCCGGGCACTCGACCCGGAGGACGACGATCGCGGGCGTCCGCCGCTGCACTTCCGCACCCTCTGGATCTCCGACCTGCACCTGGGCACCCCCGGCTGCCAGGCCCGGGCCCTGCTCGATTTCCTCAAGCACACAGAGTGCGAGACGCTGTTCCTGGTCGGCGACATCATCGACGGCTGGCAGCTCAAGCGGCACTGGTACTGGCCGCAGGCGCACAACGACGTGATCCAGAAGCTGCTGCGCAAGGCGCGCAAGGGCACACGCGTGATCTTCATCCCGGGCAACCACGACGAGTTCGCCCGCAAGTACCTGCACCACAACTTCGGCGGAATCGACGTGGCCGACGAATGGATCCACGAGACGGCCGACGGCCGCAAGCTCTGGATCATCCACGGCGACCTGTTCGACGGCGTGATCCAGTGCGCCAAGTGGCTGGCCTACGTGGGCGACTCGCTCTACGAGTTCACGCTCAAGCTCAACCGCCACCTCAATTCGCTGCGCGCGCGCATGGGGCTGCCTTACTGGTCGCTTTCCAAGTACCTCAAGGGCAAGGTGAAGCGCGCCGTGAGCTACGTGGGCGACTTCGAAGTGGCCGTGGCGCGCGAGGCCAGCAAGCGCGGCGCGCAGGGCGTGGTCTGCGGCCACATCCACCATGCCGAGATGCGCGACATCGACGGCATCCTCTACTGCAACGACGGCGACTGGGTCGAGAGCCTCACGGCGCTGGCCGAGCATGCCGACGGCACGCTCGAAATCATCGACTGGGCCAGGCACATGCCCGTGCCGTCGAAGGCGACGCCGCAGCGCGAGGCCGTCGCCGCCTGAAGCGCGGAAAAAAGAGGCAGGGCTGCCGCGCTCAGCCTCTGCGGTCGCGCCCGGTCGAGCTGCTCGCGCCAGGCGTCGTAGTGCTTCAGCATGCTCCTGCCCAGCTCGTCCATCCACAGCCACCAGGCCAGCGCGAGGTTCTCGGGGCCGTCGGAATCGGGTGGGTCGAGGGCAGGCGTGGCGCCGGGCTGTTCCGGCAGCTCGTAGTCGCACAGGCGCTCGACGCTGCTGTGCGGAAAGCCGGGAATGACAGTGCTCACTGCAGTGCTCCTTCGAGGGCGGCGCTTTCTTCTCTGCCGCACGGAACAGCTCCCCGCGAACGATTGAAGCAGCAACCGATGCCCCGCCGTATCGGACTATCCCGCATGCAAACCATGTTCCACGGAAATCCGTGAGCCTCCGCAGTGCATGCATGGGGCGCGCCGCCACGTTCGTCCGATCCGACGATGCCGGCCGGCCCGGACGGCATCACACTCGGCCAGGGCATTCCCGAAGGAGACGACGAACACCATGGCCTGGGCACTCACGACCGCGGAGGCCGCGTTCCGCGACGAGGTCAGAGACTTCCTCGCGCGCGAGCTGACGCCGGAGCTGCGCGCCGCCGGCCGGCGCAGCTCCGGCATCTTCAGCGACCATGAATACGGCAACCGCTGGCACCGCATCCTCGCCGGGCGCGGCTGGAGCGTGCCGCACTGGCCGGTGGAGCACGGCGGCACCGGCTGGACGCCGATGCAGCACTACATCTTCTCGGCAGAGCTGGCGGCCGCCGACGCCCCGCCGCGCGCCCCGATGGGCCCGGGCATGGTCGCGCCGGTGATCATCGCCTTCGGCACCGAGGCGCAGAAGAAGGCCTGGCTGCCCGGCATCCGCTCGGGCGAGGACTACTGGTGCCAGGGCTACTCCGAGCCGCAGTCGGGCTCCGACCTGGCCTCGCTTCAGTGCAAGGCCGTGCGCGATGGAGACCACTACGTCATCAACGGCACCAAGATCTGGACCACCCACGCCCAGTACGCCAACCGCATGTTCTGCCTGGTGCGCACCGCCTCGGGCGGCAAGCCGCAGCAGGGCATCAGCTTCCTGTGCTTCGACATCCCGGCGCCGGGCATCACCATCCGGCCGATCGTCAGCATCTCGGGCGACCACGAGCTCAACCAGGTGTTCTTCGACGACGTGCGCGTGCCGGCCGAAGGGCTCATCGGCGAGGAGAACCAGGGCTGGGCCATCGCCAAGTACCTGCTGCAGCACGAGCGCGGCGGTGCGTGGGCGCCGATGCTGCGCGCGCGCCTGCGCCGCCTGCAGCAAGCCGCGGACGCAGCCTTCGCGGCGGCGGGCGACGCGCAGGAGGCCGACGACATGGCCCTGCGCCTGGCCGAAGCCGAATGCGCCATCGACGCGCTCGAGGCCACCGAGCTGCAATCGCTGCGCGCCCAGGCCCGCGGCGAGCCGCACGGCATCCGCCCTTCGATGGGCAAGGTGCTGGGCTCCGAACTGCGCCAGCGGCTGACCGAGCTCGGCGTCGAGATCGCCGCCCACTACGCAGCCGCCGACCTTCCGCTGGACGACCAGCTGCAGGGAGGCGAACTGCCCGTTCCGGAGGACGGCGTGTTCTCGATGTCGGCCTACCTCAACGACCGCGCGGCGTCGATCTACGCGGGGTCCAACGAGGTGCAGCGCAACATCGTCGCGGCCCATTTGCTGGCGAACTGAGGGCTGTGCCATGAACGCCACCACCGAACGCGACGACACCCTGGCGATGCTGCGCGACAGCCTCGCGCGCTACCTCGACGACAACCACGGCTTCGAGCAGCGCCTGTATGCGCTGCGCAAGGCCGACGACGCGCCGCCGCCTTTCTGGCAGGGCCTTGCCGGCGAACTCGGCCTGCTGGGCGCGGCGCTGCCCGAACCGCAGGGCGGCCTCGGCGGCGGCATGCCCGCGCATCTCGCCGTGATGGAAACGCTGGGCGGCGCACTCGCCGCCGAGCCCTACCTGTCGACCATGGTCATCGGCGCCGGCCTGCTGCAGCGCAACCCGGGCGTGCAGGCCGATGCGCTGCTCGCTCGCACGGTCGCGGGCGAGGCCGTGCTCGCATTCGCCCATGGCGAGCCGCAGAGCCGGCACGACCGCGCCGATGTGCGGACCGAAGCCGTGCGCGATGCCGACGGCTCCTTCTGCCTGAACGGACGCAAGGCCGTGGTACACGCCGCGCCATGGGCCAGCCACCTGCTCGTGAGCGCGCGAGGCGGCGCCGGTCTCTCGCTCTTCGTCGTTCCGAAGAACACGCCCGGCCTGAGCCTGCGTGCCTACCCGACGCGCGACGGCGGCCGTGCGGCGGAGATCGCATTCGACGACCTGCGCCTGCCGGCCGACGCATTGCTGGGCGAGGAGGGCGGCGCGCTGCCGCAGATCGAACGGGCGCTCGACGAGGCCACGCTCGCCGTGTGCGCCGAATCGGTCGGCGTCATGCGCCGCCTGATGCGCGACACGCTCGACTACGTGCGGCAGCGCAGGCAGTTCGGCGTGCCGATCGCGAGCTTCCAGGTGCTTCAGCACCGGTTGGCCGACATGCACATGGCGCTGGAACAGGCCGCGGCGCTCACGGCCAGCGTCGGCGAAGCCATCGACGGCGCCTCGCCCGGCGAACGCGCACGCGCCGTCTCGTCCGCCAAGGTGGCCGCCGCCAGGGCCTGCAGGGCGGTCGGGCAGGGGGCGGTGCAGCTGCATGGCGGCATGGGCATGACCGAAGAGCTGGCAGTGGGCCACTACGTGCGCCGCGCCACGCTCATCGAGGGCCAGTTCGGACCGCCTTCGTGGCACCTGCGCCGCGTCGCGAAGCTGCGCGCCGCGGCGGCGCTGGCGTAGCGCATTCGTCGCTTTCGACGATGCGGCGCCAGGGGGGCGGCGCCAAGATGCCTCCACACACAGGAGACAGACCATGGCAGGTCCACTGCAAGGCCTTCGGGTGATCGAGATGGCGGGCATCGGCCCCGGCCCGTTCTGCGCGATGCTGTTCGCCGACATGGGCGCGGAGGTGATCCGCATCGAGCGCCCCGGCACGCGCACCACGCCGCACGACATCCTCGCGCGCGGGCGCAGCACGCTGCAGGTCGACCTGCGCGCGGAAGGCGCCGCGCAATCGGTGCTCGACGCCATCGCCAGGGCCGACGTGCTCATCGAGGGCTTCCGCCCCGGCGTGATGGAGCGCCTGGGCCTCGGCCCCGCCGAATGCCACGCGCGCAACCCGCGGCTGGTTTACGGCCGCATGACCGGCTGGGGCCAGCACGGTCCCCTCGCGCATGCGGCGGGCCACGACATCAACTACATCGCCATCAGCGGCGCGCTGCACGCCATCGGCCGCGCGGGCGAGCCGCCGGTGCCGCCGCTGAACTACGTGGGCGACTTCGGCGGCGGCGCGATGCTGCTGGCATTCGGCATCCTCGCCGCGCTGCACGAGGCCAAGGGCTCGGGCCAGGGCCAGGTGGTCGATGCCGCCATGACCGACGGCGCGGCGCTGCTGTCGGCCATGATGTACGGCTTCAGGTCGGCCGGACAGTGGAGCAGCCAGCGCGGCGAGAACATGCTCGACGGCGGCGCGCACTTCTACGACACCTACGCCTGCGCCGACGGCAAGTACGTGGCCGTGGGCGCCATCGAGCCGCAGTTCTACGCGCTGCTGCGCGAGCGCTGCGGCATCGCCGACGACACCGCCTTCGACGCGCAGATGGACGCCGACCGCTGGCCGATGCTCAAGCTGCGCATGGCCGACGTGTTCCGCACCCGCACGCGCGACGAGTGGTGCGTGCTGCTCGAGGGCAGCGACGCCTGCTTCGCGCCCGTGCTCGACTGGGACGAGGCCCCGGAGCATCCGCACAACGTGGCGCGCGGCACCTTCGCCAACGTGGGCGGCGTGGTGCAGCCCGCGCCCGCGCCGCGATTCAGCCGCACCGCGCCGACGGTGCCGCAGGCCACTGCCGGCGAAGACGGCCCCGCCGTGCTGCGCCGCTGGGGCGTGGCGGCGGAAGCCATCGCGCCGCTGTGCGGTGCTTGAACAGAGAAAACAAGAACGGAGACAGCCACCCATGTTCCTCACCCAACCCCTGCACAAGGGCCGGCGCGAGAAGCCGAAGGGCACCGCCATCGTCTGCGGCGCCACGCGGCAGGACTTCGTCACCCTCGCCGATCGCGTCGCGCGCCTGGGTGCGGTGCTGAAGCGACTGGGCATGGCGAGCGGCGACCGCGTCGGCATGATGAGCCTCAACTCGCACCGCTTCGTCGAATACTTCTTCGGCACCTGGTGGGGCGGCGGCGTGATCAATCCGGTCAACATCCGCTGGAACCCGAAGGAGGTCGCCTATTCGCTGGACGACTGCGACACCCGCATCCTGCTGGTGGACGACCTGTTCGTGCCGATGGTGCCGTCGCTGCGGCAGCTCTCGGCCTCGCTGCGCACCGTGGTCTATTGCGGCGACGGCGCGGTGCCCGAGGGCATGGTGGGCTACGAGGCGCTGCTGGGCGAGGCGCAGCCCATCGAAGATGCGCCGCACGCGCCCGACGAACTCGCCGCCATCATGTACACCGGCGGCACCACCGGGCAGCCCAAGGGCGTGATGCTCACGCACGGCAACCTGTGCATCAACGCGCTGAGCACCGTGGCGGCGCTGCCGCGCGATGCGCAGAACGCGGTGGCCCTCGTCGCCGCGCCCATGTTCCACGTGGCCGGCTGCGGCGCCACCATCCAGAACATGCTGCGGCTCACGCCCACGCACGTGCTGCCGATGTTCGACGAGCTGGCCGTGCTGCAGGCGGTGCAGTCCGCGCGCATCACCGAGATGTTCATGGTGCCGACCATGATCAAGCGCGTGATCGAGCATCCGCGCTTCGCGGAGTTCGACCTGTCTAGCCTGCGCCTGCTGTTCTACGGCGCTGCGCCGATCGATGCCGCGCTGCTCGACCAGGCGATGCGCGCCGTTCCGGGCGCCGCCTTCGCGCAGGTCTACGGCATGACGGAGCTGTCGCCCGTGGTCACGGCGCTGTCGCCCCGTTGCCACCTGCCCGGCCCCGATCGCGACCGGCTGCTGCGCTCCGCCGGCACGCCGGTGCCCATCGCCGAAGTACGCATCGTCGACGGCGAAGACAACGAACTGCCGCCCGGCCAGGTCGGCGAGATCGTCGCGCGCGGCCCCATGGTCATGAAGGGCTACTGGAACAAGCCCGAGCAGACCGAGGCCGCGCTGCGCGGCGGATGGATGCACACCGGCGACGGCGGCTACATGGACGACGAAGGCTTCGTCTATGTGGTCGACCGCATGAAGGACATGATCGTCAGCGGCGGCGAGAACGTGTATTCGGCCGAGGTCGAGAACGCCATCGCGAAGATGCCGCAGGTGCTGATGTCCGCGGTGATCGGCGTGCCGGACGACCAATGGGGCGAGCGCGTGCACGCGGTGATCGTGCGGCGCGAGGGCAGGGCGCTGGAGGCCGAGGCCGTCATCGCCCACTGCCGCGAGCACATCGCGAACTACAAGTGCCCGCGCAGCGTGGAGTTCCGCGACGCGCTGCCGCTGTCGGCGGCCGGCAAGCTGCAGAAGTTCCAGCTGCGCGAGCCCTTCTGGGCCGGCAGGCAACGGCGCGTGGGCTGAGCCGCGGGATCCGGCAGAAACAAGGAAAGCAAAGGAAGACAACATGGCCATCGATTTCCGCCGCTCCTGGAGCGACGAAGACCTGGAGCTGTACCGCGACAACGTGGTGCGATTCATCGAGACCGAAGTGCTGCCGCACGACGAGGAGGCCCGCAAGCGCGGTCACGTGGGCCACGAGGTGTGGCGCAAGGCCGGCGCGCTCGGCCTGCTGTGCGCCGACATTCCCGAGGAGTACGGCGGCGCCGGCGGCGACTTCCGCCACGAGGCCGTTTTCTACGAGGAGATGTCGCGCCGCGCGCTGACCGGCATGGCGACCTCGGTGCACAGCATCGTGGCGCACTACTTCCTCAACCACGGCACCGAGGCGCAGAAGCGCCACTACCTGCCGCGCATGGCGCGCGGCGAGCTGGTCGGCGCCATCGCCATGACCGAGCCGGGCGCGGGCTCCGACCTGCAGGGCGTGCGCACCCGCGCCGAGAAGAAGGAGGGCGGCTACGTCGTCAACGGCTCCAAGACCTTCATCACCAACGGATTCCTGGCCGGCGTGGTGCTGGTGGTGTGCAAGACCGACCCGACCCAGGGTGCCAAGGGCACCTCGATCCTCATCGTGGAGACGGAGGGCTGCAAGGGCTTCCGCGTGGGCCGCGTGCTCGACAAGATCGGCATGAAGGCGCAGGACACCTCCGAGCTCTTCTTCGACGACGTGCGCGTGGGCGCCGACGCGCTGCTCGGCGGCGCGGAGGGCCAAGGCTTCTTCCAGCTCATGAGCGACCTGCCCTATGAGCGCACCATCATCGGCCTGAGCGCGCTGGCCACCATGGAGGGCGCCTACCAGGCCACGCTCGACTACGTGCGCGATCGCAAGGCCTTCGGCAAGCCCGTCGCCGAGTTCCAGAACACGAAGTTCAAGCTCGCCGAGATCGCCACGCAGATCAAGGTGGGCCGCGCCTTCATCGACCGCTGCATCGAGGACCTGGTGGCCGGCAGGCTCGACACCGCCACCGCCTCCATGGCCAAGCTCTGGGGCTCGGAGGCGCAGGGCCGCGTGATCGACGAGTGCCTGCAGCTCTTCGGCGGCTACGGCTTCATGAACGAATACATGGTGGCGCGCATGTACGCAGATGCCCGGGTGCAGCGCATCTACGGCGGCACCAACGAGATCATGAAGGAGGTGATCGCCCGGGCCCTGTGAGACCCGGCTCTCCGGGCACGCTCAGGACAGCCGCCTGATCTGCGCCCGAGCGATCTCGCGGTGGGGGTAGGAGGGCGACAGCCCGATGAACTGCGTGTACTTCTCGCGCGCGGCCTCGGGGTTGCCTGCGTCCTCCAGCTCCAGCGCCTCCATCGTGTACTGGGTGAAGAGCAGGTTGGCATCGCTCTCGCGCGAGTCGGCTGCCAGCGACCTGGGCTGCAGCTCGGGCTGCGCGGCGTAGAGCTGCCGCTGCACCTCGATCACCTCGATCAGCGCGCGGCCGATGCGCTGGATGTTCTCGTCCACGGGGCCGAGATCGGTGCTGCGCACTTCCGCCGCGGCCTGGTCCATCAGGTGCGACGCGACGCGCAGCAGCTGGTGCAGGTGCTTGTGATTCATGGGCGGGCCGCTCCGCGCGGACGGCCGTCCCCTGGCCTCGCGGCGCGCGCGAGGCCTGTTCCTTGCAATGGACTCATCCGTTGTTCCGCCTCGTGCCGGTCGTCGCGCGGACGCCGGCCTCGACTTTTCCTCTCTGATGTCGTTCTTCTTCCCCGGCCGCAAGCTGCTTCAGGGCGAGCTGGTTCGCGCGTTCGGCGATGGCCATGTTCTTCGCCGCCTCGGCGCCGTACGTCTTCACCGAGAAGGCCTTGCTCACGCTGCCCTTGCCGGCGGTGTAGGTGATGGCGAGCCAGTAGCCCGGGTGGCTGGGGTTGGGCGCCTTGAAATGCACGCCGCTCACGCCGCTGGTGTTGTTGCGCCGGGTGATCTCCGACTTCGAGCGCTTGGGTTCGCGCGGCCCGGCAGGGTGGGCCGACAGCCCCATGCGGATCGCCTCCTCGGCCGGGTGGATGCGCGCCAGCCCGGTCATGCGCTTGAGCTGCTGTGCGCGCTCCTGGATCGCGAGCGCCTGCGCGTCGTCGCCCAGCTCGGCGACGGAGAAATCGGTGCGCAGTATCTCGTCGGGCGCGATGTAGGTCTTGGCCATCCAGGCGCGCACCCGGCCGCTGGGCGCGAGGTGGTGGAACACGCCGGTCACGCCGGTGCTGTTGTTGGCGCGGGGCTTCTCGGCCCGCGCACTGCGCGGCAGCGGCGGCACGCTGCGCACGATGTGGTCGCGCCAGTCCTGCGCGTGAAGCAGCGCCTGTTCCGCGCTGCCGTAGCTGGCCTTGCCGAACAGCCTGTGATGGCGGACGCCGTTGCGGACGATGGAGACTTCGAAACCCCAGGACCTGGCGTAGATGCCATACATGGCTGCCGGGTTCGGTACACCTTTGGGCATTCTCGATGTGATGCTGCTGCTTGCGTACTCAGCATCGCCGATGCTGATTCCGATGGGCTCCCCGGCTCGCGCGTCGCCGTCGCCATTGCTGTGGCTATCGGGCGCGCATTTTTCGCAGCTATTCTGGCCGAAGCGCCGCCATGAATCCGTCCGGGCGGCGGAGGCGGTCGGAAAAATATCCCCGGCGGCCCGCGCCGGGCACGGATATCCGCCGGCCGCCGCGCGAACGGCGCCGGGCGCGGACATCCACGGAATCACTGCGCCGGCCTCGCCTCGGCGGCGGCCATGCCGTGCAGCAGGGAGGAAGCCCGGAAGGGCTGGTCGGGCAGGAAGGGGATGGAGATCGCCGGCGTCTTCGCCGCGGCGCTGCTTTCCTGCTGCATGAACGCGTGCTTCTGCTCCAGCTGGCGCTGGCGTTCCTCGATGGCCAGCTGCTTCGCCTTCTCGGCGCCGTGCTCCTTGATGGAGAAGGCCTTGCTCACGCTGCCCCGGCCGGCCGTGTAGGTGATGGCGAGCCAGTACCCCGGATGGCCCGGATTCGGCGCCTTGAAATGCACGCCGCTCACACCGCTCGAATTGGTGCTGCGCTTGATCTCGGACTTGGAGCGCTTGGGCACCAGCGTCTCGGCCGGAGAGGCCGGCGGGCTCGTCCGGATGGACTCCTCGGCCGGATGCAGCCTGGCCAGGCCGTCCATGCGTTCGAGCTGCCGCGCCCGCTCCTCGATGGCCAGCGCCTGCGCCGCCTCGCCCACAGTGTTCACGGGAAAGTCGGTGCGCAGGATCTCGTCCTGCCCGATGTAGGTCTTGGCGACCCAGGCCCGCACCTTGCCGCCCGGCGCGACCTGGCAGAACACGCCCGACACGCCGGTGGTGTTGTTGACGCGCAGCTTCTCGGCGCGCGTGCGCCGAGGCACCGGCGGCACGCTGCGCACCACGCCGTCGCGCCATTCCTGCGCCTGGCGCAGCGCCTGGGCGTCGCCGCCGTAGCTGGCGCGGCCGAACTGCTGGAAATAGCGCTTTCCGTTTCGCACGATCGACACCTCGTAGCCCCAGCTGCGGGGGTAGATGCCGTACATGGCTGCGGAGTTGGGGATTCCTTTGGGCATGGTGCTTCGGCTCGAGTCCGCTCTCTGGTTCTTGCATGGCTTTCCCGCCGGGCGCTGGGGGGGGGCGGCGCCGGGCGAGGATTCCCGTGCGCCGCGATGCGCCTTGCGCTATCGCGGCAGTTGGAACACAGAGGGAAATGCTAGGGAAGCAGGCACCGGTGGGGTATCACCGGAATCCGTAGTTCAGGGGGTAGGCGGCGCCGGAATGAGGCCGGATGTAAGGCTATCGGATGACACCCAGCCTGCGCGCGATCGCCACCGCCTGCGTCCGGCTCTTCGCGTCCAGCTTCATGTTGATGTTGCGCAGGTGCGTGCGCACCGTGCTGTCGGAAACGAAGAGCTTCTCGGCCATAGCGCTGTTCGAGTAGCCCTCGGCCAGCAGCTGGAGCACGCGGATCTCCTTGCGCGTGAGCGGCTCCTTCATCGCCTCGCCGCCGGAGAGAGCCTCCGACTCGGCCGGCGCCGGCATCGGCCCCACGGCCTGCAGCAGCCGCTGCAGGTGGTCCGCCAGGATCGGGTCGCCGGCGCCGCCTTCCTGCATCGCGGCGGCGCTGCGGTGCACCAGCGTGCCCACGGCCGGGCCCTCGTCGAGGATCAGCCGCATGAAGCCCTCCTGGCTCGCGGACTGCAGCACGCCGGCGAACTCCTCGGTGGCGGCGGCCGGGTCGCCGGCGCGCTGCAGGGCCAGCGCACGCAGCACCCTGAGCTTGAGCGCGCGCCGGTTGCGGGCCGCGGCGAGCGCGGCGTGCAGTTCGGCGTCGAGCACGGACAGCGCCGCGCGCGCGTCGCCGAAGGCGATCTCCCAGCGCGCCTTGGCCAGCGCCAGGTAGTCGAGGTCGTGGGCCGGCAGGCGCTGGCGGCGCTCGCGGTCCCACAGGGCGGGGTCGTCGGCGCGCAGCAGCTCGTCGTGCGAGGCGGGGCCGTTGCCCTGCAGCAGCAGCATGCGCGAGCGCTCCAGCTTGGCGCCGGCCACCACGCGCGGCAGCTGGCGCTGGTGGCCCAGGTACTCGAGCTCGGTGAGCGCCTGGAAGGCCGCGTCGATGTCGCCCGCGTGGAAGGCCAGCCGCGAGCGCATCGCGTGGCTCAGGATCATGTGGTCGGGCAGGCCCACGTCGCGCGCCAGCGGCAGGTAAACGTTCAGCAGGCGCTCGGCCTGCACGAGCTGGTTGGTCTCGTACACGGCGCCCGCGTAGAGCACGCCGGCCCATGCGTTGCCGTGGCTGTGGTTGTACGACACCGCATGCGTGGAATCGACCGCCATGCGCAGCCGCGCGGTGGCCTGCCGCAGCCGGCCTTCGTGCAGGTCGAACAGGCCCGCCAGCGACTCGGTGTACATGCGGTTGAAGGCGCTGTTGCCCTGCTCGCGCCGGGCCGCGTCGAGCAGCCGCTGCGCCTCGTGTTGGTCGCCGCGCACCGCGAGGATGTGCGCCATCGCGTTGAGCAGCACGCTGTCGGCGAAGGCCAGGCCGGTGGGCAGGCGCGCCAGGCTCTGGCGGCCGGCCTCGTAGGCCTCGTCGTGGCGGTCCTGCATGGCCAGCAGCAGCGGCACCAGGGTGTGGGCGCTCGCGCGCACCTCGGCGATGGGGCTGTCGAGGCAGCCCGATTCGTCGAGCTGCCGCATCGCGTCCCACGGGCCGTGGGTGAAGCAGGTGGCCCACAGCGAGATCGGCTGCAGGAACGGATGCCCGCGCAGCTGGTGCTCGGGAATGGCCGAGAACCAGCGCGCCAGCATGCGCATGCGGCCCTCTTCGAGGAACTGCGCGGCGTGATGGTCGAGCAGGTTCAGCGCATGCGGATGGTCGCCGCCCTCGATCGCATGGTCGATCGCCGGCACCGGGCGGCCGTGCGATTCGTACCAGCCCGAGGCCGCAAGGTGCAGCCGCGCAGGCTCGCCAGGCATCTCGCGCGCGAGCTGCGCGCGCAGGAAGTCGGCGAAGAGGCTGTGGTAGCGCCACGCATCGCCATCGCCGCTCACCGGCGTGAGGAACAGGTTCGACGCGGCCAGCTGCTCGAGGATGGCCGCGCAGTCCACGCGCGGGCACAGCGCCTGGCACACCGATGCGTCGAGCTGCCTCAGGATGCTGGTGCGCAGCAGGAAGTCGCGGATCTCCTTCGGCTGGTGCGCGAGCACGTCCTCGGCGAGGTACTCGGCCACCGCGCGGTCGGAGCCCGAGAAGCGCTCGACAAAAGCAGTGGCGGTGGCGCCCGCCGAGCCCGCGCCGTGGCGCTCCAGCGCCATCGACGCGAGCCAGATCGCCGCCACCCAGCCCTCGGTCTTGCGGTGCAGCAGCGAGAGCATCTCGGCCGGCAGCGACTGGCGCAGGCCGAAGAAGGCGCCGGTCTCCTCCAGGCTGAAGCGCAGCCGGTCGGTGTCGATCTCGGTGAGCTGCCCGCGCGCGCGCAGCCGGCCCAGGCCCAGGTCGGGCAGGCTGCGCGAGCCGATCACGATCTGCCCGCGGCGCGGCAGGTGTTCGACGATCTCGCGCACCAGCCCCAGCACGGCCGGCTCCTGCACCCGCTCGAAGTCGTCGAGGAAGAGCGTGAAGGGCGACTCGTGCGCCGCCAGCGCGGCCACCGCATCGAAGGGGTTGTTGCCGCCGTTGCCGCGCGGGTCTTCCACGCCCAGGCGCTGCACGGCCTCGGCCAGGCAGTCGAGGAAGCGCGAGACGTCGTTGTCGGCGCGGTCCAGCGTAAGCCATGCGGTGGCGATGCCCCGGGCCTCCATGCGCTCGCGGATCTGCGCCATGGCGGTGGTCTTGCCGAAGCCGGCCGGCGCGCGCACGAGCACCAGCTTCACGGCCGCCGAGGCGACCTCTTCCCCGATCGCGGTGCGCGGCACCTGCGTGGCGACGAAGGCCGGGGGATTGAGCTTTGTTTCGAGGATCCGGGGGGTGGACGGCTGCATGCGGCGCTGAAATCCCGTCGTTTCCGACGATGTGTGCGGCCGATTCTGCTTCCTAAACTGGACGGGGACAAACCGTTCAAGACACCTCAAGGACACCAGCAGATGCAACTCGATTCCAGCATTGCCGCCGTGGTCACCGGCGGCGCCTCGGGCCTGGGCGCCGCCACCGCGCGCCGGCTCGCGGGCCACGGCGTGAAAGTCGCGCTCTTCGACCTCAACGCCGAGCAGGGCGAGGCGCTGGCCAAGGAACTCGGCGGCATCTTCTGCAAGGTCGACGTCACGTCGGAGGAACAGGTGGACGCCGCCTTCGCCAAGGCCCGCGCGGCGCACGGCCAGGAGCGCGTGCTCGTCAACTGCGCCGGCACCGGCAACGCGGTGAAGACCGCGAGCCGCGACAAGGCCACCGGCGAGATCAAGCACTTTCCGCTCGCGAATTTCGACCGCATCATCCAGATCAACCTGGTGGGCACCTTCCGCTGCATCGCCAAGTCGGCCGCCGGCATGCTCACGCTCGACATGCTGGAAGACGGCGAGCGCGGCGCCATCGTCAACACCGCCTCGGTGGCCGCGCAGGACGGGCAGATGGGCCAGGCGGCCTACACGGCCTCGAAGGCCGGCATCGTCGGCATGACGCTGCCCATCGCGCGCGACCTCATGAGCGAGGGCATCCGCGTCAACACCATCCTGCCGGGCATCTTCGACACGCCGCTGCTGCAGGGCGCGCCCGACAACGTGAAGGCCGCGCTGGCGGCCTCGGTGCCGTTCCCCAAGCGGCTGGGCAACCCGGCGGAATACGCGACGCTGGCCGAACTGATGATCACCAACGGCTACTTCAACGGCGAAAGCGTGCGGCTCGACGGGGCCATCCGCATGGCGCCGCGCTGACACGCCACCCGAACCCGCACAGATAGACAGAAACACAGGAGAACTCCCATGCCCGAAGCCTTCATCGTCGCCGCCGCCCGCACCGCCGGCGGCCGCCGCAACGGCCGCCTCGCCGGCTGGCACCCGGCCGATCTCGCAGCACAGGTGCTGAACGCGCTGGTGGACCGCACCGGCGCCGACCCGGCGCTGGTCGAAGACGTCATCATGGGCTGCGTCGACCAGGCCGGCGAGCAGTCTTCCAACATCGCGCGCAACGCGGTGCTGGCCTCGAAGCTGCCCGAGTCGGTGCCGGCCACCTCGGTCGACCGGCAGTGCGGCTCGTCGCAACAGGCGCTGCACTTCGCGGCGCAGGCCGTGATGTCGGGCACCATGGACATCGTGATCGCCGCTGGCGTGGAGAGCATGACGCGCGTGCCCATGGGCATGCCCGTCACGCTGCCGCTGAAGAACGGGCTGGGCTTCTACGTGAGCCCGCTCATGGCCAAGCGCTACCCCGACGTGCAGTTCAGCCAGTTCACCGGCGCCGAGATGATCGCGAGGAACTACGGCATCGAGAAGGACGAGCTCGACCGCTATGCGCTGGAAAGCCACCGGCGCGCCATCGCCGCCACCAGGGCCGGCCATTTCGAGCAGGAGATCGTGCCCGTGTCGGTGCGCATGGCCGACGGCACCGAGCCCGGCGAGCAGCACACCGTGGACGAAGGCATCCGCTTCGACGCCACGCTGGAGAGCATCGCCGCCGTGAAGCTCATCGCCGAGGGCGGGCGCTGCACCGCGGCCACCGCCAGCCAGATCTGCGACGGCGCGAGCGGCCTGATGGTGGTGAACGAGCGCGGCCTGAAGACGCTGGGCGTGGAGCCGCTCGCGCGCATCCACCACATGAGCGTGATGGGGCACGACCCGGTGATCATGCTGGAGGCCCCGCTGCCGGCCACGCAGCGCGCGCTGAAGAAGGCGGGCATGAAGATCTCCGACATCGACCTGTACGAGGTCAACGAAGCCTTCGCGCCGGTGCCGCTGGCCTGGCTGCAGACGCTGGACGCCGACCCGGCGCGGCTCAACGTGAACGGCGGCGCGATCGCGCTGGGCCATCCGCTGGGCGCGTCGGGCACCAAGCTCATGACCACGCTCGTGCATGCGCTCGGCCAGCGCGGCAAGCGCTACGGCCTGCAGACCATGTGCGAGGGCGGCGGCATGGCCAACGTGACCATCGTCGAGCGGCTCTGACGCGTCGGCAGGCCAGGCGCGGGAGGCCGCCTGCGGGGCGGGGAATGCCGATGCCAACATAATCGGGGTCCATGGGCGCCTCGCCATCCATCCTCGATCCCCGTTCCATCATCCTGCTTGCGGGAGTGATGGGTGTCATGATGGCCCTCGTGGTCTTCTTCATGCAGCGCAGCTATCCGCGCAGCATCCAGGGGCTGGGCGACTGGGCGAAGGCCCCGCTGGTCGCGTTCGTGAGCACCATGCTCTTCGCGGCGCGCGGGTACTTTCCCGACTTCCTCACGATCGTTGTCGCCAACTTCGTGCTGTACCAGGCCTGCATCCTGTACTACGCCGGCAGCCAGAAATTCCTGTTCGGACGCAGCGACACCCGCAGCTGGACGGTGCTGAACTGCGTCCTGACGGCGGCGCTGTTCTGGTTCGGCATCGTGAAGCCCGACTTCGAGATGCGCCTGCTGTTCGTCACCCTGGCGGTGGCGGCGCTGTTCTTCCGGCACGCGCAGCTCTACATGCGGCATGCGGGCGAAGTGTTCGGCAAGCGGCTGATGACCGGGCTGCTGCTGGCGCAGGCGCTGGTGGCGGCGCTTCGCTTCGTGTCGGTGGTGGCCGGGATGGCGGGCAACGGGCTCATGGAGGGCTCGTGGATCCAGTCGATCTACATCAGCATGTACTCGTTCACCGTTCTGCTGCTGTCCATCGCCGTCATCCTGATGGCCACCGACCGCGTGCACACCGAGTTCGAATACCTCGCCACGCGCGACCCACTGACCGGCGCGCTCAACCGCCGCGCCGTGCTCGAGGCCAGCGAGCGCGCCTTCTCCTCGGGCGAGCGCGGCGGCGCGCTGCTGATGGTGGACCTGGACCACTTCAAGGACATCAACGACCGCTTCGGCCACCAGATGGGCGACGCCGTGCTGCGCGAGGCGGTGCGCCGCATGCAGCGCGCCATCGGCGACAAGGGCGTTCTCGGCCGCTACGGCGGCGAGGAGTTCGTCGTGCTGCTGCCCGAGGCCGGCCAGTCCGAGGCGATGGCGATCGCGGCGCGCCTGAGGCACGCCATCGGCGAGCCCTTCCCGGCGGACTCGAGCATGGCCGTCGTCGGCTCGATGGCCGTGAGCATCGGCGTGGCGGCCGGCGCGAGCAGCGCAGGCGGCTCCAGCATCGACGACATGCTGGCGCTGGCGGATGCGGCGCTCTACCGCGCGAAGGCGATGGGGCGGGATCGGGTGATTGCTGCGGCCTGAGCGATGCGCTCAGCGTTGCTATTGCACAGTAGCGGGCTGCAGGCTTGCATGGCGGCGCGCCGCAGACGACGCACGGCGGACGTGAAGCTCGGGTAGTGATGCGGGGCCGTGCTCAGATCCCCACGAACTCCGCCACCTCCGACAGCGCCGCGCGCTCGGTCACCAGCCCATCGAGCGGCCGGCTGCGGTCGGCGTAGCCGATGGCCATGCCGGTGAAGAGCATGCGCTCGGGCGGCAGGTCGATGAAGCTGCCGATGGTCTGCGGGTAGATCGCCCAGCATTCCTGCGGGCAGCTGTCCAGGCCCTCGGCGCGCAGCAGCAGCATCACGTTCTGCAGCAGCATGCCCAGGTCGGACCATTGCGGCGGGCCCATGCGGTGGTCGACGCTGCAGAAGAGCGCGAGCGGCGCGCCGAAGAACTGGTAGTTGCGCGCGAACCATTCGCGGCGCGCGGCCTTGTCCTCGCGCGGAATGCCCAGGCGCGCGTACATCGCCTCGCCGACGGCGAAGCGGCGGTCGCGGTAGGGCGCGACCAGTTCGCGCGGGTAGATGTCGTACTCGCTGCCTTCGCCGGCGGGCGCTTCCTTCACGCGCGTGCGCATGATGGCCTTGAGCTCGGCGAGCTTTTCGCCGCCCACCACGTGCAGGTGCCAGGGCTGCAGGTTGCCGCCCGAAGGTGCGCGCAGCGCCTGTTCGATCACACGGCGGATGACGTCGCCGGAGACGGGCGTGTCGAGAAATTCGCGCACAGAGCGGCGGGTGGCGATGGCGTCCTGAACGTTCATTCCAAAGTCCTCTTGAGGGGATGCTAGGGGCAACCCTCGGATGCGCTCAATCGTCCGTTCCGACGATGCCGCGCGGCGTGGCGCCTGCCTAGCATCCGCCCAGCGTACAGGAGACAAGACATGTTCGGATTGATGCAAGACCGCCCGCTGCTGATCTCGTCGCTCATCGACTATGCGGCCACTTTCCATCCGCACGCGGAGATCGTGGGCCGTACCGTCGAGGGGCCGGTGCATCGCACCGACTATGCGCAGATACAGCGCAGCGCCAAGCAGGTGGCCAATGCCTTGAAGACGCTGGGCATCGAGCCCGGCGACCGCGTCGGCACGCTCGCGTGGAACACATGGCGGCACCTCGCGCTGTACTTCGGCGTGTCGGGCTCGGGCGCGGTGCTGCACACGGTGAACCCGCGGCTCTTTCCGGAGCAGATCGACTACATCGTCAACCACGCGGAAGACAAGGTGCTGTTCTTCGACACCACCTTCGCGCCGCTGGTGGAGAAGCTCGCGCCTGCACTGAAGTCGGTGCGCGCCTTCATCGCGATGACCGACCGCGCGCACATGCCGCCCGTCGACGTGCCCAACCTGCTGTGCTTCGACGAGCTCGTCGGTTCGCAGAGCGAGAAGTACGAGTGGCCCGAGTTCGATGAGCGCACCGCGTCGTCGCTCTGCTACACCTCGGGCACCACGGGCAACCCGAAGGGCGTGCTGTATTCGCATCGCTCGACCGTGCTGCACTCGCTGATGGAGTGCGCGCCCGACACCTTCGGCGTCAACTCGCAGATGACGCTGCTGCTCGCGGTGCCGATGTTCCACGCCAACGCATGGGGCATGCCGTACGCGGCGGCGATGACCGGCATGAAGCTGGTCATGCCCGGCCCGCACATGGACGGCCAGAGCCTCTACGAGCTGATGCGCGACGAGAAGGTCGGCTTCTCGCAGGCCGTGCCGACCATCTGGCTGATGCTGTTCCAGTACTTCGATGCGCACCCCGAGATCGACACGCGCGCCATCGGCCTCAAGCGCATCGGCGTGGGAGGCGCGGCCACGCCGCGCAGCATGATCGAGCGCTTCGAGCGCGACTTCGGCGCCGACTTCGTGCAGGGCTGGGGCATGACCGAGACCAGCCCCATCGGCGTGATCGGCAACCTGCTGCCCAAGCACCTGTCGATGCCGAAGGAAGAACAGCTGCGCGTGAAGATGCGCCAGGGCCGCGGCGTGTGGGGCGTGGAGCTGAAGATCGTCGGTGACGACGGCCAGCGCCTGCCGCACGACGGCAAGGCCTTCGGCCACCTGCACGTGCGCGGTCCGTGGATCGCGAGCGGTTACTTCAAGGGCGAGGGCGGATCGGTGCTCGATGCCGAGGGTTTCTTTCCGACGGGCGACGTGGCCAACATCGACGAGGACGGCTACGTGCAGCTCGTCGATCGCGCGAAGGACGTCATCAAGTCGGGCGGCGAGTGGATCTCGTCCATAGACCTCGAGAACTCCGCGAGCCTGCACCCCGCGGTGGCCGAAGCGGCGGTGATCGGCATCGCGCATCCGAAGTGGCAGGAGCGTCCGCTGCTCATCGTGGTCAAGCGTGCGGGGATGGAAGCCACGCGCGAGGAACTGCTCACATTCCTCGCGGAGCGCGTCGCGAAATGGTGGCTACCGGAAGACGTGGTCTTCGTCGACAGCCTGCCGCATACAGCCACCGGAAAACTGCTGAAGACGAAGCTGCGCGAACAGTTCAAAGGTTACGTGGCGACGACATCTGTTTGACAGTTCGGTGACTTGTTCGATTTTTCTGTGGACAACTCTGTGAGTTGTGGGTGGAGGCGGGACAGCGGAGCGAGAACTGGCGTGGCTTCCCGCCACGTTGCCTGTTGAATAGGCAGCGGTGCCGGCCCGGTGCAAGTTCGTGCGAGCCGCATCGGGATGCGGGGGCTTCGGCGTCGATTGACGGGGGTAGGGCTGACGGCTACATTCCAGACCGCCTCGCGATGAGCGAGGCCGGGTTTAGCAGCCTGAAGTAACCGCGGCGAAGAGCCGCATACCGCAATGGTCTCGCGGCTTTTCTATTCCAGCTTCCCGTTTCAGGCGGCTCGGATGGGAGGGCTCGCGCCCTGCCGGTTTCGCCTAGCGGTTCCCGGTCTGCTAACCCGTTCGAGCCGCCGCCTTCGTTTAGCAGCGGATGCGGCGGTTGCAGCAAAGCCGAACCGACAGGGAGGGCCGACATGGCCGATTCATCAAGTACCGCGCAAAGCACAGGCGCGGAGTTCAAGCCGTTCGCATGGAACCCCGTTGACGGGCTCGACCACGAGGAGCGACGGCGGGCCTCGTTCCTCAACGATGCGCGCGACGTGATCGACGGCGCGCACACGCTGATGCAGCTGCTCGCGTGGGACGAAGGGCGGCGCGACGCAGCGCAGCCCCTGCTCGACGAAACCCATCGCTCGTCGATACAGCGCCTGCTGATCGCATCGCTGGGCATGCTGCACGCCGGCATCGAAGGCCAGTGCGAAGCGCTCGAAACGGCGCGGATATAGGCGAAAGAAGCGCCGCCGGCCAGGCCGCGAAGCCGGTCTGTCGAAATTCCGAAAGCCGCGAAATCACCTGGTGGCGCCGCGCGCGAGCTGCGCGCGTCCGAAGGGCGTGATGCGCTTGATCACCGCCAGCTCCTGCGGCTCGCCGCCGGCATCCTTCCATGCCAGGGCAGGGCTGATGACGGCATCGACGAAGCCGGCCTGCTTCAGCGCCTCGACGCAGCCGATCTCCTGGCGGTCTTCCACGCGAAGGGGGAAGGCCGAACGTTCTATGGCGCGCAGGTAGTCGAGCGGTTCGAGCTTCGACTTCGATGCCTTCTTCGGCGTTGCGCCGCTGCCCTCGCGGCCGCGCAGCCTCTCGATCTC
Source organism: Variovorax sp. 22077 (assembly GCF_052044195.1). Classification (NCBI taxonomy): domain Bacteria; kingdom Pseudomonadati; phylum Pseudomonadota; class Betaproteobacteria; order Burkholderiales; family Comamonadaceae; genus Variovorax; species Variovorax sp. 22077. The sequence goes on along the minus strand of NZ_JBQEQC010000003.1, from coordinate 245,804 downwards.
GGCATGCCCCTCGTCGGTGATGCAGACCACCAGCGCGGCCTGCGCGAGCCTGTAGCTGCCCTGCGCGGTGTCGTAGGCCGGATCGATGGCGGCCTCGATGAGGCCGGTCGCCTTCAGGACCGAAACCCGACGCACGTCCCGCGCGTCGGTCACGTGCATGGGCAGGCGAGCATTCTCCAGATGGAGGAGGTAACTGAGCGGCACGGAACAACCCCTGTGTACACCTCCCTCGGCCGTCGATGCCACCCGGAGTCACCCAGCCGGAGCAGGATCGGCGCGAACGCCCTCCTGCTCCCCGGACAACCTCACGAGCCCCCGCGCGATCCGTTCCACGAAAGGGCCGGCCGGGGAGGGGATGAATTGTGAATATTTGTCAACATTCTTCTGTGTCCCAGGGGTAGGCGCCATCACCGAAACAGGGTAGTCCCTCCGGCCAGTCTCCGTGGTGCAGGGGTGGCCGGCTCGGGCCGCTCAGTGCTTGTGGCTGCCGTGCCCGGCAGGCTGCGCCGACGCATTCAGCGCCCGCACCGGCGCCTTTACCTCGACCGATTCGCGCTGGCCGTCCTTGCCTTCGAACACCAGCGTGAGCGGCACGGTGTCGCCTTCCTTCACCTGCTGCTTGAGGTCGAGCAGCATCACGTGATAGCCGCCGGGCTTGAGCTCGACGGTCTTGCCGGCGGGCAGATCGAGCGCGGGGATCTGGCGCATGCGCATCACGTTGTCCTGCATGGCCATCTCGTGCACCTCCACCACGGGGGTGACGGGCGAGCTGGCCGAGACCAGCTTCGTGTCTTTCGCGGCGCTGATCTGCATGAACGCGCCGGTGGCCTTCTGCTGCGGCACGGTGGCACGCACCCATGCGTCCTTCACGGTGACCTGCGCGTTCGCGGCATGCGCGGTTAGCAGCGCGGCGCTTGTGATGGCGAGGATGTGTGCAATGCGGTTCTTCATGGTCATGGTCTTTATCTCCTTGGATTCGAATGATGGAAGTCAGGCCCGCAGGAGCCTGCGCAGGTCGTCGGCGCATTCCTGCGCGCTCTGCTCGTGGCGCAGCACGATGCGGATCTTGCCCTTGGGGTCGAACACATAGCTGAAGGCCGAATGGTCCATGGTGTAGGAGGAGCCGGTGGGCACCTTCCGATAGAACACCTTGAAGTCCTTCGCCGTCTGGCTGGTGCGCTGCATGTCGCCGTACAGGCCGATGAAGCTCGGGTCGAAGGCCTGGGTGTAGGCCTTGAGCACGACGGGCGAATCGCGCTCGGGGTCGACGGTGACGAAGATCACCTGCAGGCGATCGCCGTCGGCGCCGAGCATCTTCCTGATCTCTGCCGCGCGCACGAGGGCGGTGGGGCAGACGTCGGGGCACTGGGTGAAGCCGAAGAACATCATCACGGCCTTGCCCTTGAAGTCGGCCAGCGTGCGCTCGCGGCCGTCGGCGTCGGTCAGGCGGAAGTCCTGCGCGTAGTTGGCGCCGGTGATGTCGACGCCGTTGAAGCGCTCGGGCAGCAGCCTGTCGCAGCCCGCAAGGCTCGCGACGGCTGCGAGGCCGCCCGCGCAGAGCAGCAGGCGCCGCCGCGTCGGAGGGTGGGATTCGTTTCTGGTCATTGGATGGACTCGCTCCGGCGCCTGCAGGAGGCGCCGATGGATTCGTTGCAGGAACGCGCGCGGCGTATGAGAGACGGGCCTCGTCGGGAGGCCGGCATCACGCGCGCGAAGACTGGGGAAGAAGCCTCAGACGAGCGAGGGAGGCCCGCGGGCCGGCAGTGGCGCGGTGGCGGCCGCCGCAATGTGCGCCGACGGAACCGGCCGCACCACACGGGCCAGCGGCGCGAACGCCGGCAATTCGACGGTGGGCGTGGTCGCGGGCGGGGCACCGCTGAGCACGCACAGCGGGCAGTCCATGTGGCCCGCGCCCATCTCCTGTACGCCGTCGTCGCCATGGATGATGGCCTTGACCGACCCGGCGTTGGAGCAGACCAGCTCCACCGTCTGCGGATGCACGAGCGGTGAGGCCATGGCCACGCCCAGCGAGAGCGCGAACCACAGCAGCGCCAGGCGGACCAGGCCCACACCCGGCCGCGGCAATGCCAAGCCGGGGCGGCTGGGCAGGAAGCGGAAAGGCGTCGCAGGCATCTCCGGGGATTATCGGCCAGTGCCGCGCCGCAAAGAAAAAAGCCTTGCAAGTCGTTGACCTGCAAGGCTTTTTCGGTTGTTTTGGTGGCTCTTCACGGACTCGAACCGCGGACCTGTGGATTATGATTCCATCGCTCTAACCGACTGAGCTAAAGAGCCTTTCAGTGAGTTGCTCACCGAGCCTGCGATTATAGCCCAGACTTTTGCGGCCGCTCAACCACCCGAAGGCAACCGGCCCAATTCTTCCGCTAGATCCTCCGCGCAAGGCTTTCGGTCCGCCGCCTGTGGTGCAGGTGGCCGACGATGCTGCTCGTCGTGTTTTTCCCGTCCCGAACCCCGATGCGCCTCTTGGCCCGTACAAGCTCGGGTGAAAATCCTCCGATGTCCGCGCTCCCCCGCGCCCCTTCAGCCAAGAACGCCCCCGAGCGAGACGCCATGCCCGACGATCAGTTGATGCTGGCCTACGCGCAGGGCGACGCCGCCGCGTTCGACGTGCTCTACGCGCGCCACGAGGGCGGGCTGTTCCGCTTCGTCAAGCGTCTGCTCGGCGCGCGGCTCGCGGCGCAGGCCGACGAGGTGTTCCAGGACACCTGGGTGCGGATCATCTCCGCGCGCGAGAGCTTCTCGCCGCAGGGCGCGGCATGGCGCACCTGGGCCTTCACCATCGCGCACAACCTGGCGATGGACCGCCTGCGCGTGAGCGGGCGCGAAGTGGTGCTCGAATCGCACGCGGACGACGACGACAGCCCCGTGCCCACGCTCGAGCACGGCGTGCGCGGCGCAGCGGCCGATGCAGCCTCGCATCCTTCGGCCGAGGAACTCGCGTTCTGGCGCGCCGCGGGCCGCCGCCTGCTCGCCTGCCTGGACGAACTTCCGGCCGAGCAGCGCGCCGCCTTTCTGCTGCACCATGAAGACGGCCTCACCGTCGAGGCGCTGGCCACGAGCCTGGAGATCGGCTTCGAGACCGTGCGCAGCAGGCTGCGCTACGGACTGCAGAAACTTCGCGGCTGCATGGAGCGCTACCTGTCGGTGCTGGAGAAGCGGGCATGAGCGGCGGCAACGACAACTCCAACTTCGACGACCTGCACGACCCGGCGCTGCGCCGCGCGCTCGACCACGCGCCGGACAGCGAGGCCACGCCGCATCCGCGCACGCGCGAGGCGATCCTGAAGATGGCGCACAACCTGGCCGCTGCTCCCGTCGATGCAGGCGCGGCAGCCAACAACGCCAGTGCCGCGCCCTGGTGGCGCCGCCTCTTCGGCGGCGGCGAACCGCATGCGCGCATGCCGTGGAACGCCGCCTTCGCCACCGTGCTGGTTGCGGCTTTCGTGACGGTGCTCTGGCACAAGGAGCCCGTGCCGGACGCGCAGCTCGATGGCGAGGCGCGCGTGGGGGGAGCGGCTGCGCCGGCACAAGCACCTGCAGCGCTGCCAGCACCGGCAGCACCGGCAGCACCGAAGCCGGCCCAGCCTCCAGCAGAGGCTGCCGCGGCGCAGGCAGAGACACAGGCAGCGCCCGCCGCAGCGGCACCGGCTCCCGCAAGAACGCCCGCAGCACGTACGCCCGAATCGGAACAGCGCGCCAGGATTGCGCGCGAGTCGGCAGACTCGTCCGCCAAAAGGGCGCCCAAGGAGGCCGCCAATACGGCGAACGCGGATGCCGCACGCAAAGCCGAGCCGGCGCCTCCACTGCTGCAAGCGACGCCTGCTGCGCCTAGCGCTCCGGTTGTTCCGGCTGCTCCGGCACCTGTCGCGCCACCCGCTCCGTTCGCATCGATCGCACCGGCTCCGCCGCCTCCGGCCGTGGCCGAGCGGGCTGAACCGGCACCGCTGCCCGCGCCGCTCGCGCGCGATGAGCGTCGGGAGGCGCAGGTGGAGGGCGAACAGCGGCGCCGTGCCTACGCGGCGGGGGCGCCTGCGGCAGCCGCCCCGGCATTGCCGCCGGCGACCGTCGTTCCTGCGCCCGCACCTGGCGCGGCGCAGGCGTATCGCGAACCGCTCCAGGATTCCGCGCCCGCGCTCGCCCGTCAGGACCACGCCGACGCAACTGCCTCCGGCGCGGTGCGCCCATCCGCACCGGCACCGTCGGCAGCCAAGGCCATTGCGCCCAGAAGCGCTGCGCCTTTCTCGGCGCTGGATCGATGGACTTCCCTGGGCTTTACGCGCAACGGCGAGAGCGTGCGCCGCGAGCGCGGCGACGTCGAAGGCTTGGCGGCGCTGGTCGGCACCGTCGCGCGTTCGGCCACCGCGCCCGACGAGCCGCTGGCCGCACCGGTGGAGGCGCGGCTCGAGCTCTATCGGGGCAAGGCGCTGGTCGCGGTGCTGGAGATCGCCGGCGACCAGGTGCGCTGGACGCCGCAGCCCGGCGGCGCCGCGCTGGTCGGCACGCCGCCGGCCCAGGCGCTCGACGCGCTGCGTTCGCTGCTGTCGACGCGCTGACCGGATCGGCCGGCGTCAGGCGTTCTTGAAGTCGGGCTGGCGCTTGGTCAGGAAGGCGTCCATGCCTTCCTTCTGGTCCTGCGTGGCGAACAGCGCGTGGAACAGGCGGCGCTCGAACATCACGCCGTCGCTCAGGCCGCTCTCGAAGGCGCGGTTGACCGACTCCTTGGCCGCGATCACCGAGATCTGCGAGAAGCCGCAGATCACCAGCGCCGCGCCCAGCGCCTCGTCGGCGAGTTTCTCGAAGGGCACCACGCGGCTGACGAGGCCGGCGCGCTCGGCTTCGGCCGCGTCCATCATGCGTGCCGTGAGCACCATGTCCATGGCCTTGCTCTTGCCCACCGCGCGCGGCAGGCGCTGCGTGCCGCCGGCGCCGGGGATCACGCCGATCTTGATCTCTGGCTGGCCGAACTTGGCGTTGTCGGCCGCGATGATGAAGTCGCACATCATCGCCAGCTCGCAGCCGCCGCCCAGCGCGAAGCCGGCCACCGCGCCGATCACGGGCTTGCGGATCGAGCGGATGGTTTCCCAGTTGCGCGTGATGTAGTCGCCCTTGTAGGTGTCGATGAAGCTGTACTTGGCCATCGCCGCGATGTCGGCGCCGGCCGCGAAGGCGCGCTCGCTGCCCGTGAGGATGATGCAGCCGATGGCGTCGTCGGCATCGAAGGCCTTCAGGGCCTGGCCCAGCTCGGTCATGAGCGCGTCGTTCAGCGCGTTCAGGGCCTTGGGGCGGTTGAGGGTGATGATGCCGACCTTGCCTGCTTCGGTCCGCACTTCGATGTTTTCGTAGCTCATGGTGTCTCCGGGGGGAACGGGAAAGAGGAGGGAAAAACGCGCTTCACTATACCCAGCATGGCCGGCGGGGGCGCGGGGCATTGCCGGTTCCCATAGAGTGGCCGCCATGAACTCCAACTACGCCTTCCTGTTCGTCGCCATCGTGGCCGAGGTCGTCGCCACCAGTTTCCTCAAGGGCTCCAAGGGCTTCACGCGGCTGTGGCCCGCGCTGGCTGCGGTGGCGGGCTACGCGGTCGCGTTCTACTTCCTCTCGCTGACGCTGCGCACCGTGCCCACGGGCATCGCCTACGCGATCTGGTCCGGCGTGGGCATCGTGCTGATCTCGCTGGTGAGCTGGCTGTGGTTCGGCCAGAAGCTCGACGCGCCTGCGATCGCCGGGCTCGGGCTGATCATCGCGGGCGTGGTGGTAGTGAATGTGTTCTCGAAGTCGGTTGCCCATTGAGAGGCAAGGGTCGAGTGCTCCAATTGAGAATTGCTCTCATCTAGAATGCCCGCCATGGAGTTCCCGATGCAAGAACATGCCGTGTTGCTGCGGGCCTATGCCCGGGTGCAGGAGCGCTGCTCGCGCCTGCTGGTCGAGCAGGCCGCCCTCATCGAAAGGCTCGAAGCGCAGATCGTGCGGCTGCGCGGTGCCCTGGTGGCGCGGGATTCGGCGGTCGCCATCGTGCGCGAGGAACTCGCGGCGCGCGCCCTGGCCGGCAGCGCGCTGCCGAAGCGGCTGCACGCGCTGCTGGCGCCTGGCGGCAGGCGGCACCTGAAGCCGTCCGGCACGCCTGCGCCGGCCGACCTGCGCGAGAAGGCGGTGCTGTGCGTGGGCCAAGAGCAGGAGGCGCCGTCGTCGCTCGCGCGCCAGCTGGTGGAGATCGCCGGCGGCCGCTACCTGCATCACGACGGCGCCGACGATGCCGACGACGCCGCGCTCGAAGCCAGCCTGCGCGCGGCCGATCTCGTGATCTGCCAGACCGGCTGCGTCAGCCACGGCGCCTACTGGCGCGTGCAGGACCACTGCCGGCGCACCGGCAAGCCCTGCGTGCTGGTGGGGGAGCCCCAGCCGATGATGTTCGTGCGCCACCCGAAGACGGCGGAAAGCGCCTAGCTGCCGGCTAGCCGGCCAGCCAGCCCGTCACCTTGGCGGCATCGTGCGAGAACAGCCGCCAGGTGGTCGCGCCGGTGGGCAGCACGAGCGGCAGCCTGATGAGCTTGCGGTCGCGCGCCACGATGGCGGTGCACTTCGTCGCATCGCCCAGGTAGAGCGCCAGGTCGTCGAGCTTGGCGATGCGCCAGGCCTGGGCCGGCCGCTGCTGGCTCTTCCTGCCGGAGGCGGGCAGTTCGATGCCGATCCACTCGTCGTTCGCGGAGAAGCCGGCTTTCTCGGCAGCACCGCCGCGCAGCACCACCTTCACCTGCACGCCGCCGTTGGCCTCGGCCACGCGCAGGCCCAACGCCTGTGCCGGCTGCGAGGGGTCTTCCAGTGTGGCGACGCCATGCGAGCGCAGCAGCAGTGCCAGCGGAAGCTCCTCGGTCGAGTGCACCCAGCGCGCCAGCTCGGCCTTGTACGAGCGGCCGCCCACGGCTTCGAGCGCCGCCGCGATGTCCTGCTCGCTGATCGGCCCGCCCTCGCTGTGCTTCCACAGGTGGCGCATCACGTCGTCGAGCGTGCCCTTGCCTTCGTGGCGCAGCGTGAGGTCGAGGCACAGCGCCACCAGCGCGCCCTTGGTGTAGTAGCTCACCGTGCTGTTGGGCGTCTGCTCGTCCTGCCGGTAGTACTTGACCCAGGCATCGAAGCTCGCGTCGGCCACCGGCTGCACGAGCCTGCCCGGCGTCTGCACGACCTGGTTGATGGTCTTGTTGAGCAGGCGCAGGTAGGCCGCGTCGTCGATGCGACCGGCGCGCCGCAGCAGCAGGTCGTCGTAGTAGCTGGTGAAGCCCTCGAAGAACCACAGCAGCTGCGTGTAGTTCTCCTGGCTGTAGTCGTAGCGCGCGAACTCGGCCGGCCGCATGCGCTTGACGTTCCAGGTGTGGAAATACTCGTGGCTGATGAGGCCCAGCAGCGTGGTGTAGCCCTCGGGCTGCCTCTTCTTGTCGCCGCGCTGCGGCAGGTCGCGGCGGTTGCAGATCAGCGCGGTGGAATGCCGGTGCTCGAGGCCGCCGTAGCCGTCGTCGACCACGTTGAGCATGAACACGTAGCGGTCGATCGGCGGCTTCGGGCCGCCGCGCTTGCCGACCTTGTCGCCGTGCCAGAAGCGCATCTCGGCCTCGCAGATGGCCTTGGTGTCGGCGATGAGCCGGTCGCCGTCGAAGGAAGCCGCAGCGCCGGCCACCACGAAGCGGTGCGGCACGCCGCAGGCCTCGAAGTCGGCGCTCCAGAAGGCGCCCATCTCCACGGGGCTGTCGGCCAGCTCGTCATAGCCCGACGCGATGTAGCTGCCGAAGCCGTGCCTGTCGGCCTTCAGCGGCACGAGCGCGGTGGCGCACGACCAGCGCGCGCTGTCGTCGCCGACGTGCGCGGGCGCGACGATCTCCATCGCATGCGACGATTCGGTCTGCCCTTCGACGCGCAGGCACACGCTGGTGCCGTTGAAGAAGCCGCGTTCTGCGTCCAGCCAGGCGGTGCGCACCGAGTTGTCGTAGGCGCAGACCTGGTAGTTCAGCACCAGGGGCTGGCCGGGCGTGCATTCGACGAGCCAGCTGCACTTGTCGAGCTGCGTCAGCGCCGGCTTGCGGCGGCCCTGCGTGGCACGCAGGCCCTGCAGGTTCTTGGCGAACTCGCGAATCAGGTAGCTGCCCGGAATCCACACCGGCAGCGACACGCGCTGCTGCGCGGCAGGCGCGTCGATGGTGAGGGTGACGCCGAACAGATGCGCGTGCGGGTCGGCGCATTCGAGGCGGTAGTGCACGCCTGCCGCGTGCTGCGCTGAGGCCTTCGTCGCCATCAGCTGGACGACGCGGCGAGTTGCTTCTCGACCTGCTCCGCGGGAATGGCACCCGGCGTGCGCGTGCCGTCGCTGAAGATCAGCGTGGGCGTGCCGGTGATGTTGTACTTGCGGCCGAAGTCGACGTTGCGCTGCAGCGCGGTCACGTCGCAGCTCGCGGGCGCGGTGGCCGGGCGGGTGCTCGACTCCATCCAGTCGCTCCAGGCCTTGCCCTTGTCCTTGCTGCACCAGATGTCGCGCGACTTGACGTTCGAATCGGGGCCCAGCACCGGGTAGAGGAACAGGTACACGGTGACGTTGTCGACCGTCTTCATGTCCTTCTCGAAGCGCTTGCAGTAGCCGCAGTTCGGGTCCTCGAACACCGCGAGCTTGCGCTTGCCGTTGCCGCGCACGATCTTGATCGAGTCCTTCAGCGGCAGCTGGTCGAAGGCGACGGCGCTGAGCTTCTCGACGCGCTCCTCGGTGAGGTTCTTGCGCGCCTTCACGTCGATCAGGTTGCCCTGGAAGAGGTAGTTGCCCTGCTCGTCGGTGTAGAAGATCTGCGAGCCGTTCACGCGTACTTCGTACACGCCCGGGATCGGCGACTTCGACACCTCGTCGATGGCCGGGAACTGCGGAATGCGCGCCGGCAGGTTCTTGCGGATCTCGGCCTCGCCTGCGGTGGCGGCCACGACCGCGCCGAGCGTGCAGGCGGCGAGGAGAAGGTTGCGTACGAATGTCATCGGGTGTCCGTTGGTTCGGTCGGAGTTCGGTCGGATGTCGTCTGAGGAGATGGGCCTCAGGCCTTCAGGCCCATGGCCTGCGCGGTGATCCAGTGCTTGACGAGGCGCGTGCGGTCGAAGCCGCGCATGCCCCAGTTGCGCAGCGCCTGCAGCGGGCCCAGGTTGTGCGCGAAGAGCTGCTGCAGCCCGTCGGTCGCCAGGCTCATCTGCAGCACGTCGGCGCGGCGGGCGCGTTCGTAGCGGCGCAGCAGGCGCGCGTCGCCCACGCTGCGCCAGTAGTCGCGGTTCTTGATCACGTCGGCCAGTTCGGCCGCGTCGGCCAGGCCCAGGTTCAGGCCCTGGCCGGCCAGCGGATGCACCGTGTGGGCCGCGTCCCCCGCCAGCGCCCAGGAGCGGCCGGGCTGCCCGGGCATGGTGCCGGTCCAGCGGTCGGCGATGGCGCGGGCCAGCGGCCAGGCGGCGCGCTCGCTGGTGAGCCGGAGCGCGCCGAGCGCGTTGTGGCTGGCTTCGGTGACCGCGGCGGCGAACTCCTCGTCGCCCTGGGCGAGCAGGTCCGGTGCGCGCAGCTGGTCGGCCGACCACACCAGCGCGACCGTCTTGCCGTGCGTGCCGTCCAGCGGCAGCAGCGCGAGCACCTCGCCCTTGTCGTTGAACCACTGGCGTGCGATGCCGTCGTGCGACTGGGCGGCTTCCAGCCGCGCCGCGATCGCGTGCTGCGGATAGCGCGTGACCTCGTAGCTCACGCCGAGAGCTTCGCGCGTAGTGCTGGACTTGCCTTCGCACACCACGGTCAGCGGCGCGGCCACGGGCTCGTTCACCACTTCGATCTGGGGCTGGAAGCGCACCGCGTCGGCCAGCTGCTTTTCGAGCGCGGGCACGTCGACGATCCAGGCCAGCGCCTCGACCTTCTGGCGCGCGGCGCTGAACTGCACCCGGCCGCCTTCGTCGCCATGCACCAGCATTTCGCGCACGGCCGTGGCGTGGGCCGCATCGGGCCAGGCGCGCAGCGATTCGAGCAGCGCGCGGGAGGCGGAATTGAGCGCGTAGGCGCGGATGTCTTCCTTGCCCTGCGCGGCCGGCGGCACCACCAGCGCGACGCGGACCCGCTCGCGGGCGAGCAGCAGGGCCAGCGTACGGCCGACGATGCCGGCGCCGCGAATGCAAACTTCTGGAGGGAGGGCCATCGAGGGATTGTATGGATTACGCCAAGGATCAGGTCCGCCCCCAGGCTTCGCGCACTTCGTGTCGCTTCGCCAACCCCCTCGCGGGGGCGATACCAGCGGCCCGGCAGAGCCGGTTCCGTGGTATCCCTGGAAGGGGGCGGGGATTCTTCGGGAGCTGCGGGACAATCGCGGCCGAATTTCAAGGAAACCCCACCGTGTCCCAGCCCGCCTTCGATCTCCAGGCCACCATCTCGCGCCTGTTCGTCTACCCAGTGAAATCCTGCGCCGGCGTCGAGCTTCCCGAGATGCTGCTGACCGAGACGGGGCTGGAGTTCGACCGTGCCTGGATGGTGGTCGATGCGCAGGGCGAGTTCGTCACCCAGCGGCAGCTGCCGCGCATGGCGCTGATCAAGCCGCAGATGAAGCACACCGAGGTGGTGTTGCGCGCGCCCGGCATGCTGGCGCTGCACCTGGCCTTCGACCGGGTCGAGAAGCCGGTGCGGGTGCGCGTGTGGAAGGACGAGGTGGCTGCCTACGACATGGGCGACATCGCCGCGCAGTGGTTCAGCGACTTCCTCTCCGAGCCCGGCAAGCCGCAGACCCTGCGCCTGGTGCGCTTCGACCCCGAGCACAGGCGCCTGTCGAGCATGAAGTGGACCGACGGCGTCGAGGCGCAGACGCAGTTCGCCGACGGCTACGCGCTGCTGGTGGCGAGCGAAGGCTCGCTGGCCGAGCTCAACGACCGCCTCGCGGCGCAGGGCCATGGGCCCGTGGGCATCGAGCGCTTCCGCCCGAACATCGTGCTCGCGGGCATCGAGTCGCATGACGAGGACCGCGTCGAGGCGCTGCACATCACCACCGGCGAGGGCGAGGCCGAACTGCGCCCCGTCAAGCCCTGCACGCGCTGCCCGATCCCCGACATCGACCCGGCCACCGCGCTGAGCAGCCCCGAAGTCGGCAACACGCTGCGCACCTACCGCGCCGACGCGCGCGTGGACGGCGGCATCACCTTCGGCATGAACTGCATCGTGATCCAGGGCGTGGAGCACACTCTCAAGGTGGGGCAGCAGGTGGGCGCGAATTACCGCTTCGAATAGCCGGCACAGGCTCTGCCTGTTTCAGGAATACAGCGGAACCGGCTTTGCCGGGCCGCAGGTATTGCCCGCTTGCAAGGGGGTGTGCGGCCACGCGAAGTGGGCAAGCCCGGGGGGGCGTCAGAACTTCACTCCGGCGACGAGGATGATGTTCGCGTAGGGCGTGCACTCGCCGGTGCGCACCATGGCGCGGGCCTTCACGGTGCAACGCTTGAATTCCTCGTGCGACACGGTCTGGGGCTCGATGCCCAGCGACTGCGGGTACCAGCCCGGCAGCTTCTTCTCATCGCCGGCCAGGGCCTCCTCGGCGATCACGATGCCTTCCACCTGCATCTCCGAGAGCACCGCCTGCAGCACCTCGCCGAGCGTCGGCACGCCGCGTGCCACGGCAAGGTCGATGCGGCGCGGGCCGTCGGGAATGGGCAGGCCGGCGTCGCCGAGCACGAGCATGTCGCCGTGGCCCAGCGAGGCGATCACGTGGGAGAGTTCGGCGTGCAGCAGGGCGGTGCGTTTCAAAGCTTGATCCAGTCGGGGGGCATGGGGCTGCGCAGCACGGCGTCGCGCTGCGGGATGGAGGGCTGGGCGCCGGGCTGCTGGATGCACAGCGCCGCGGCGCGGATGCCCAGGCGCACGGCCTCGTCGAAGCCCTGGCCTTCGCCCAGCGCGACGGCGAGCGCGCCCAGGAAGGTGTCGCCGGCGGCCGTGGTGTCGACCGCCTGCACCTGCGGCGCGGGATGGTGGCGTGCGCCGTCGGCATCGATGGCCACCGCGCCGCGCGCGCCCAGCGTGACGACCACGCGCGCGATGCCCCTGGCGCGCAGCGCCTGGCCGGCCCGTGCCGCCTCTTCGGGGCTGTCGGCGGACTGGCCGCACAGCGTCTGCGCCTCGATCTCGTTGACCACCAGCGTGTCGATCTTCGGCCACAGCGGCTCGGCGATGGCCTGCACCGGCGAAGGGTTCAGCAGCACCTTGCAGCCCGCCTCGTGCGCCACCGCGATGGCGCGCGCGACCTGGTCCAGCGGCGTCTCGAATTGCGCCACCAGGAAGGCGGCGCCCTGCACCTGCTGTTTCAGCGTGGCCTCGTCGGCCTCCAGCCGGGCGTTGGCGCCGGGGATCATCACGATGCGGTTCTGCCCGCTGTCTTCCACCAGGATCAGCGCGGTGCCAGTGGGCTCGCCCGCAACGGTGCGCAGGGAGGCGGTGTCGATGCCGTCGCGCTCCAGCGAATCGCGCAGGGCCTTGCCGTGCGCGTCGTCGCCGACGCAGCCGATCATCCGGACGCTGCCGCCTTCGCGCGCGCAGCTCACCGCCTGGTTGGCGCCCTTGCCGCCGGGAATGTCGGCGATCGAATGGCCCAGCAGGGTCTCGCCCGCGGCCGGCGCGTGCGGCACGCGCACGACCAGGTCCATGTTGAGGCTGCCGAACACCACGATGCGCGGTGCCGCGGCACGGCCATCGGTGCTGCTGCTGGAAGAAGGCTTCAGGCTCACGAGGTGCGGGACTTTCGGGTTTGCGGGGAGGGCGTTCCGGCGGCCGCCGGTGCGGGAGCGGGGGCTTCGCGGAAGCTCGCGTGGCGCGCGGTCGAGGCGCGCACGCACAGCTCGGGCTGCAGCACCACCTTGCGCGCATCGCGGCGCTTGCCGCCCACGCGCTCCAGCAGCATGTCGACCGCCAGCGCGCCGATGCGCTCCTTGGGCTGCGCGACGGTGGTGAGCGCGGGGCTGGTGTAGGCCGAGAGCTCGATGTCGTCGAAGCCGACGATCGAGAGCTCGTCGGGCACCCGCACGCCGCTCTCGTGCGCGGCGCGCAAGGCGCCGATGGCCATCAGGTCGTTGCAGACGAACACGGCCGAGGGCTTCTGCTCGGTGCGCAGGATGGCGTGCATCGCCTCGTAGCCGCCCTGGCTGGTGAAGCCGCCGCGCCACAGCAGCGAATCGGTGCTGGCGATGCCGGGCGCGGCACCGGCCTCGGCCAGCGCCATGCGCCAGCCCTCGATGCGCTGCTCGCTGGGCATCACGCCCACCGGGCCGCCGATGCAGGCGATGCGCTTGTGGCCCAGCGACAGCAGGTGCCGCACGGCGAGCAGGCCGCCTTGCATGTGGGCGGTCTCGACCAGGTCGCAGACGGGGTTGGCGATCTCGCGGTCGACCAGCACGGTCGGCACGCGCAGCCCGTTGAGCTGCTTCGCCAGGTCGTCGTCGCCGCTCTCGCCGGTCGACACCACGATCAGCCCGTCGATGCGGCGCTCGGCCAGCACCTGCAGGTAGACGCTCTGGCGCCGGGGCTCGTCGTCGGTGTTGCACAGCACCAGCGTGTAGCCGGCGCCGAAGCAGCGGTCTTCCACGATCCGCACGATCTCGGCGAAGTAGGGGTTCGAGCTGTTGGGAATGAGCATGCCCAGCGTCGATGTGGTGTTGCTCTTGAGGCTGCGCGCCATCGCGTTGGGCACGTAGCCCAGCTCGCGGATGGCGAGTTCCACCCGCTCGCGCACCTTGGCGCTCACGTGGCGCGTGTCGTTGACCACATGCGAGACGGTGGTGACCGACACCTCCGCCTTCAGCGCGACGTCCTTGATGGTGGCCATGGTTCTTTCCTGTTGCTGGATGGACGGGAGCCGATCAGGCCAGCCGGCGTTCCGCGCGGCGCTGGCGCAGCGTGTCGATGATCACCGCCACCACGATCACCGCGCCGGTGATGATCCGCTTGCTCGGCTCGCTGGCGCCCACCTGCGCGAGGCCGGCCTCGAGCACCGCGATGATCAGCACGCCGAAGAAGGTGTTGACGACCGAGCCGCGCCCGCCCATCAGGCTGGTGCCGCCGATCACCACGGCCGCGATCACCTGCAGCTCGATGCCCACACCCGCGTTCGGGTCGGCGGCCTCGAGGCGGGCGGACTGCATCAGGCCCGCGAGGCCGGCCAGCAGGCCGGTGACGGCGAACACGATGATGCGGATGGGCCGCGGATCGACGCCCGCCAGGCGCATCGCCTCCTCGTTGGTGCCGATGCCCACCACGTGGCGGCCGAACACGGTGCGCGTGAGCACCAGCTGCCCGATGACCACCAGCACCACCGCCAGCACGAAGGCGGCGGAGATGCCGCCGATCCACGGCGCGGCCAGGCCCGAGATGGCGTCGCCCACGTACTGCGTGCGCGAATCCGTCACGAGGTAGGCGCCTCCGCGCACCGCCTCCAGCATGCCCAGCGACACGATGAAGCTCGGCAGCCGCCAGGCCACCGACACCGCGCCCGTGACCGTGCCGCACACCAGGCCCGTGGCCAGTCCGAGCACGGCGGCCAGCGGCACCGAGAGCTTCCATTCGAGGATGGCGGCGGCGGTGACGGCGGCGCTGAGCGCCAGCACCGAGCCCACCGACAGGTCGATGCCCGCGATGATCAGCACGAAGGTCATGCCGACCGCCATCACGGCCAGCGCCGGGATCTCGTTGGCGATGGAGACGAAGGTCTCGCGTGTCAGGAAGTATTCGCTGAGCGAGCCGAAGAGGGCGATCATGCCCACGAGCACGATCGTCAGGCCCAGGTAGGTGCCGAGCTGGCCCTTGAGCGCGGAAGGCGCGGGCGGTGTATTGGATTTCGGGGAAGCGGCGTTCATGGTGTGTCGGCGGCGACCGGGGTCGGGTCGGAAACGGGGGATACCGTCGGCGGTTGGGCTGCTGGGTGTCCCGTGGCGTCGCTGAATGCCGCGGCCAGCAGCGATTGTTCGGTCCATTCTCCGCGCTCGAATACCGCGACCAGGCGGCCGGCGCTCATCACGCCGATGCGGTCGCACATGGCCATGAGTTCGCGCAGGTCGCTCGACACCATCAGCAGCGCCTTGCCGGCGTCGGTCATGCGGTCGAGTTCGGCATAGAGGTCGGCGCGCGCGCCGACGTCCACGCCGCGCGTGGGTTCGTCGAGCAGCAGCACCTTGCATTCGCGGTGCAGCCAGCGCGCGAACACCACCTTCTGCTGATTGCCGCCGCTGAGCGTGGCAACCGGCTGCTCGATGCTGCGCGAGCGGATGCGCAGCAGCTCCACCAGCTTGCGCGCGATGCTGCGCTCCTTGGCGCCGCGCAGCCAGCCGGCATGCGCGATCGCGCCCAGGTCGCTCAGCGTGGCGTTCACGCGGATCGATTGCGGCAGCAGCAGGCCCTGCGACTTGCGATCTTCGGTGACCAGGCCGATGCCTGCGCGGATCGCCTGCATCGGCGAGCGCCAGCCCTTGCGCACGTGGTGGGTGCTCTTGCCGTCGGCGTGCAGCGTGATCTCGCCGCGGTCGGCGCGGTCGGCGCCGAACAGCAGGCGCACCAGTTCGGTCCGGCCCGAGCCGACCAGGCCGGCCAGGCCCATGACTTCGCCCGCGCGCAGGTCGATGTTCACGTCGCGAACGACCTGCGCGCTGCCGATGCCGCGTGCGCTCAGCAGCACGGGGCCTGCCACGCGGCGGTCGCGGCCCTCGTGCTCGTGCACCGCGCGGCCGACCATGCGCTGTACCAGTTCGGATTCGCGCACGCCGGCCATGGGGCGCACGTCCACCAGTCGGCCGTCGCGCAGCACCGCCACGCGGTCGGCGATGCGCTGCAGTTCTTCCAGGCGGTGCGACACGTAGACGATCGCCACGCCGCGCGCCTTCAGCAGGTCGATCTGCTCGAAGAGGTGCGAGGTCTCGCGCGGGGTGAGCATGGCGGTGGGCTCGTCGAGCACCAGCACGCGCGTGTCGTCCTGCAGGTTGCGCGCGATCTCGACCATCTGCTGCTGGCCGATGCCCAGTCGCGCCACGGGCGTGGCCGGGTCGATGTTCTGCATGCCGATCTTGGCGAGCTGGCGCGCGGCCAGCTCGTGCAGCCTGGCCTTGCGAATCCAGCCGGTCTTGTTGGGCAGGCGGTCGAGCAGCAGGTTCTCGGCCACCGACAGCGTCGTGACGAGGCCGAGCTCCTGCATCACCATGCGAACGCCCAGGCGCTCGGCGTCGCGGCGCGAGGTGGGCGCGAAGGGCTTGCCGTCGAGCAGCATCTGGCCGCGCGTGGGCTGCACCAGGCCGCAGACGATCTTCGACAGCGTGCTCTTGCCGGCGCCGTTCTCGCCCGTGAGGGCCAGCACTTCGCCGGGGTTGAGCACGAGCGAGACGTCGTCCAGCACCGGCGCCGCATAGTCCTTGCCCATGGCGCTCAGCGAGAGCACGGGCGCGCCGGGATCGTTGTCAGCCATCGATAAACCTTATTCCGGAAACACCGCGGAACCGGCTTTGCCGGGCCGTCGGTGTTGCCCCCGGCAGGGGGTTGGCGAAGCGACACGAAGTGCGCAAAGCCTGGGGGCGAGCAACATTTACTTCGAGTCCTTGGTGACGAGCACCACGTCGGTCTTCACCTCGGCGGGCATGTCGGCCTGCTTCTTGCCCTCGGCCAGCGCCTTCAGCGCGGTCTCGATGCCGAACACGGCCTGCTTGGCGGCGAACTGGTCGGCCGTGGCGAGCACGCGGCCGTCCTTGAGCATCGGCTTGATGGCGCCGATGTTGTCGTAGCCGACCACCAGCACCTTGCCGGTCTTGCCGGCGGCCTTGACGGCAGCCACGGCGCCCAGGGCCATGCTGTCGTTGCCCGCGAGCAGCGCCTTCAGGTCGGGGTGCTCGCGCATCATGCCGGCGGCCACGGTGTTGCCCTTGTCGATTTCCCACTGGCCCGACTGCACGCCCACCACCGTCACGCCGGCGGCCTTCATCGCGTCCTGGTAGCCCAGCGTGCGCTGCTGCGCATTGAAGGTGGTCGACACGCCTTCGATGATGCCGACCTTGTCGCCCGCCTTCAGCTCCTTGGCGAGCGCATCGCCCACCAGCTTGGCGCCGGCGCGGTTGTCGGGGCCGACGAAGGGCACCTGAATGCCCTTTTCCTTCAGCGCGGCGGCGTCGAACTGGTTGTCGATGTTGACCACCAGGATGCCCTTGTCGATGGCCGCCTTCACGGCCGGCACCAGCGCCTTCGAATCGGCAGGCGCGATGACCAGCGCGTTGATCTTCTGCGCCACCATCTGCTCGACCATCTTGATCTGCGCGGCGGTGTCGGTCTCGTCCTTGATGCCGTTGGCCACCAGCGTGTACTTGGCGGCGTTGGCCTTCTGGTGCGCCTTGGCGCCGTCTTCCATGGTGCGGAAGAATTCGTTGGCCAGCGACTTCATGACCAGCGCGACCTTGGGCTTTTCCTGCGCGAGAACGGGCGTTCCGGCCATGGCGCCCAGCAGCGTCAGTGCGGCAGCGCTTTGCAGGGTACGGCGGGTGAACTTCATGGTGGTTGTCTCCTGGGATGGGTGGATCGAAACGGTGCGCCGGTCTTGGCCGGGGCGCCGATGTTAACTTACGGAAACGTTTGCGCAAACGTTTGCCGATCGGTGCTAACCCTGATCGCCGAGGGCTCGGCCGGCGGGCTGGAAGACCTGTCGGATGGGCATCGGGACATGCTCGCCTAAAATTGCCGGTTACCCAAGAGGACCTCCCATGAGTTTGCAATGCGGCATCGTCGGCCTGCCCAACGTCGGTAAATCCACCCTTTTCAATGCGCTGACCAAGGCCGGCATCGCGGCGGAAAACTATCCCTTCTGCACCATCGAGCCCAACGTGGGCGTGGTGGAAGTGCCCGACCCGCGCCTCGACCAGCTCGCCGAGATCGTCAAGCCCGAGCGCGTGGTGCCCGCCATCGTCGAGTTCGTCGACATCGCCGGCCTGGTGGCCGGCGCCAGCACCGGCGAAGGCCTGGGCAACAAGTTCCTGGCCCACATTCGCGAGACCGACGCCACCGTCAATGTGGTGCGCTGCTTCGACGACGACAACGTCGTCCACGTGGCCGGCAAGGTCGACCCGATCTCCGACATCGAGGTGATCCAGACCGAGCTGTGCCTGGCCGACCTCGCCACCGTCGAGAAGGCGCTGGCCCGCCACACCAAGGTGGCCCGCTCGGGCGACAAGGACGCGCAGAAGCTGGTCGGCCTGCTCGAGCGCTGCCAGACCGCGCTCAACGAGAACACGCCGGTGCGCGCGCTCGAGTTCACCAAGGAAGAGCGCCCGCTGATCAAGACCTTCTCGCTGATCACCGCCAAGCCCGCGATGTTCGTCGGCAACGTGTCCGAAGACGGCTTCGAGAACAACCCCTACCTCGACCGCCTGCGTGAATATGCCGCGAAGCAGGGCGCGCCCGTGGTCGCCATCTGCGCCAAGATCGAGGCCGACCTGGCCGAGATGGACGACGAGGACAAGAAGATGTTCCTCGCCGAGATCGGCCAGGAGGAGCCGGGCCTGAACCGCCTGATCCGCGCGGCCTTCAAGCTGCTGGGCCTGCAGACCTACTTCACCGCCGGCGTGAAGGAAGTGCGCGCCTGGACCATCCACATCGGCGACACCGGCCCCCAGGCGGCAGGCGTGATCCACGGCGACTTCGAGAAGGGCTACATCCGCGCCCAGACCATCGCCTTCGAGGACTACATCGCCTACAAGGGCGAGCAGGGCGCCAAGGACGCGGGGAAGATGCGCTCGGAAGGCAAGGAATACGTCGTGAAGGATGGCGACGTGATGAACTTCCTGTTCAGCTCCTGATTCCCGCCGGTGAGATGCCCCTCGGATGAGTCGTCCCAAGATCGTCATCATTGCGGGGCCCAATGGCGCGGGCAAGACCACCTTCGCCCGGGCTTTCCTTCCGCAGGAAGCGCAGGTTTCGCGCTTCATCAATGCCGACTTGATCGCTGCCGGGCTGTCTCCTTTCGCGCCGGAAGCAGAAGCGATCAAGGCCGGTCGGCTGATGCTCTATGAGATTGCGGGGTGTGTCCGTCGGCGAGAAAGCTTCGCCTTCGAAACGACCTTGTCGGGACTGGGCTATCTGCGCCATATCGGCGCCTGGAGAGCCTCGGGCTATCACGTGAGTCTTTTCTGTCATTGCCCACGGCAGAATTTGCAGTCGCGCGTGTGGCGGAACGTGTTCGCCAAGGCGGCCATCACATTCCTGAGGACGTGATTCGCCGCCGCTTCGCGTCTGGGCGCAGGAACTTCGACGACAGCTATCGCGGTGCGGTCGATGCCTGGGCTCTGTACGACAACTCCGGTGAAGAGCCGGCTCTCATCGAATGGGGAGAAGCGTCATGACCAATGAGCAGCTGTCGCAGGCTAAGGACAAGGACCTCGCCGGGTCGCTGATCGCGATCCGGCGCGCTGCCAGGGCGGCTCGGGAAGCGGCAGTACGCACCAACACCGCCATCGTGGTGCAGCGAGGCCAGAAGCCGGTTCGCATCACGGCAGAGGAGTTGCGCAAGGCCGGCGTGAAGTGAAGCCGCGGCAGCGGGTTGTTGGATAGACTCCGCGCGCCCCGTCTCTCCTCCCAAGGCCAGCCCCATGCTCACCGTCCACCACCTCAACAACTCCCGCTCGCAACGCGTGCTCTGGCTGCTCGAGGAGCTGGAGCTGCCCTACGAGGTCGTGCATTACCAGCGCGATCCGCAGACCATGTTGGCGCCCGCTTCGCTGCGGGCCGTTCATCCGCTGGGAAAGTCACCGGTCGTCACGACGGATGACGGACTCACGCTCGCCGAGTCGGGCGCGATCATCGAGACGGTGATCGAGCGCTACGGCAACGGCCGGCTCGCTCCAGTCGCGGGTTCGCCGGAGGCGGTGCGCTATCGCTACTGGCTGCATTTCGCGGAAGGCACGGCCATGTCTCCGCTGCTGCTGAAGCTGATCTTCGATCGCATCGAGACCGGCAAGATGCCTTTCTTCGCAAGGCCCGTGGCCAAGGCGATCGCGGCGAAGACGAAATCGGCGTTCATCCATCCGAACATCGCGAGCCACCTGAACTACATGGAGGCCGAGCTCGGCAGGAGCGAGTGGTTCGCAGGCGATGCGTTCACTGGCGCGGACATCCAGATGAGCTTCGTGGTCGAGGCAGCGCGGGCGCGCGGCGGGCTCGATGCGAAGCGGCCGAAGCTGATGGCATACCTGGAGCGCATCCATTCGCGTCCTGCGTACAAGCGTGCGCTGGAGCGCGGCGGTCCTTATGAGCTTCTGAACTGAGTCATCCTTCGCGAGAACCGCTTCGGAAAGGCGTCGGCGAAGCGACACGAACGAAGCGCTCGCAGTTCGGCGGTGAGCGACGACTACGACGGGAAGACGTGCAGCAGCGCGACAGTCATGGAGACATAGCGCAGGAATTTCCCGATCGCCATGTAGGCCACGCAGGGCCAGAACGGAAGCTTGAGCCAGCCGGCGACCGCGCACAGCGGATCGCCCACCAGCGGCAGCCAGCTCAGCAGGCAGGCCTTGGGGCCGAGCTTCTCGAGCCAGCCCAGAACACGCACATGATGTTTCGAGTGCGAGTATTTGTCGGCGACCTTGTGCGCGCCGTAGCCCATCCACCAGTCGACTGCGCCGCCGAGCGTGTTGCCCACGGTCGCGACTGCGATGGCGGGCCAGAACATGTCGGGATTGAGCTTGAGCAGGCCGAAGAGAAATGGCTCGGAGCCCACCGGCAGAAGCGTCGCCGAGACGAAGGCAGCCACGAACAGCGTGGAGAGTCCGTACTGCGGCAGTGCCAGCAGCGCAAGGAGAGAGTCGAGCCAGGCTTCCATAGGGTCGGCGCAGTATAGGCAGCGCAGGCACCGCCGACGCGTGGGAGAAAGCCCCGGCGCGCACCGGTATTTGTACGGGGTACCGAGGCGCAAATCGTTTCAGTCGCTGAAATGCGGCGTGGCTACAATCGTGCCTCATTTTTCAGCAGCCGAACGCGCAGCTCCCCCCCTTCCAAATGACCTTGCAGATCGGCAACCACACGCTGGAGAACCGCCTGTTCGTCGCGCCCATGGCCGGCGTGACGGACCGGCCCTTCCGCATGCTGTGCCGTGCGCTCGGCGCGGGGTACGCGGTCAGCGAGATGGTCACCTCGCGCAAGGAGCTCTGGGGTTCGCTCAAGACATCGCGGCGCGCCAACCACGACGGCGAGCCGGGCCCCATTGCGGTGCAGATCGCCGGCACCGACGCGGCCATGATGGCCGAGGCTGCGGTCTACAACATCGAGCGCGGCGCGCAGATCATCGACATCAACATGGGCTGCCCGGCCAAGAAGGTCTGCAACAAGTGGGCCGGCTCGGCGCTGATGCGCGACGAGCCGCTGGCGCTGGAGATCGTGCAGGCCGTGGTCGACGCGGCGCAGCCCTTCGGCGTGCCGGTCACGCTCAAGATGCGCACCGGCTGGAGCATGGAGCATCGCAACGCGGTGAAGCTGGCGCGCGACTTCGAATCGGCCGGCGTGCAGATGCTCACCGTGCACGGACGCACGCGCGAGCAGGGCTACAAGGGCTTCGCCGAGTACGACACCATCGCCGCCGTGAAGGCTGCCGTGCGCGTGCCGGTGGTGGCCAACGGCGACATCAATTCACCCGAGAAGGCGCGCGACGTGCTCGCGGCCACCGGCGCCGACGCCGTGATGGTCGGCCGCGCCGCGCAGGGGCGGCCGTGGATCTTCCGCGAGATCGCGCACTTCCTGGAGACCGGCACCCACCGCGCGCCGCCGCTGGTGGCGGAGGTGCGCCGCCTGCTGCTCGACCATCTGGTGGAGCACTATGCGCTCTATGGCGAATACAGCGGTGTGCGCACGGCGCGCAAGCACATCGGCTGGTACGTGCGCACGCTGCCCGACGGCGAGGTGTTCCGCGCACGCATGAACGCCATCGAGGACTGTGCCGAGCAGCTGCGCGCCGTCGGCGACTATTTCGACGGGCTGGCGGATCACATGGACCGCATGCCCGTGCAGCGCCCCGCGGACGACGACGCGCCGGGCGAAGAAGAGGAGACGGCCTGCACCGTCCATTGAGAGAGGAAAAGAAGAAGCAATGAGCAAGAAACACATCGAGGACTGCGTGCGCACCAGTCTGGACAGCTACTTCCGCGACCTGCGCGGCACCGAACCCGACGGCATGTACGAAATGCTCGTGCGCGTGGTGGAGAAACCCCTGCTCGATGTCGTGATGACGCGCGCCGAGGGCAATCAATCGAAGGCCGCGCAATGGCTGGGCCTGAACCGCAACACGCTTCGCAAGAAGCTGGTCGAACACAAACTCCTGAAATAAATAACTCCCCGGCATATCCAATGGCCCAGACCGCACTCATCTCCGTTTCCGACAAGACCGGCATCCTCGAATTCGCCCAGGCGCTGCACGCGCTGGGCATCAAGCTGCTGTCCACAGGCGGCACCGCCAAGCTGCTCGCCGATGCGGGCCTGCCCGTCACCGAGGTGGCCGACCACACCGGCTTTCCCGAAATGCTCGACGGCCGCGTGAAGACGCTGCATCCGAAGATCCACGGCGGCCTGCTCGCGCGCCGCGACCTGCCCGCGCACGTGGCCGCCATCCAGCAGCACGGCATCGACACCATCGACCTGCTGGTGGTCAACCTGTACCCGTTCGAGGCCACGGTGGCCAAGCCCGGCTGCACGCTGGAAGACGCGATCGAGAACATCGACATCGGCGGTCCGGCCATGGTGCGCAGCGCGGCCAAGAACTGGAAGGACGTGGGCGTGCTCACCGACTCCTCTCAGTACGCCGTGGCGCTGGCCGAACTCAAGGCCGACGGCAAGCTCAGCGACAAGACCAAGTTCGCGTTCTCGGTGGCCGCGTTCAACCGCATCGCCGACTACGACGGCGCGATCAGCGACTACCTCTCGGCCATCGACTTCGACGCCAGCATCGGCCAGCCCGCGCCCAAGCGCTCGCTCTTCCCGGCGCAGAGCAACGGCCGCTTCGTGAAGGTGCAGGACCTGCGCTACGGCGAGAACCCGCACCAGCAGGCCGCCTTCTACCGCGACCTGCATCCCGCGCCCGGCTCGCTCGTTTCGGCCAAGCAGCTGCAGGGCAAGGAGCTGAGCTACAACAACATCGCCGACGCCGATGCGGCGTGGGAGTGCGTGAAGAGCTTCGACGTGCCCGCCTGCGTGATCGTGAAGCACGCCAACCCCTGTGGCGTGGCCATCGGCAAGGACGCGGCCGAGGCTTACTCCAAGGCCTTCAAGACCGATCCGACCTCGGCCTTCGGCGGCATCATCGCCTTCAACCGTCCGGTGGACGGCCCGACCGCGCAGGAGATCGCCAAGCAGTTCGTCGAGGTGCTGATGGCACCGGGCTACACGCCCGAGGCGCTCGAGGTGTTCCAGGCCACCAAGGCCAAGCTCAACGTGCGCGTGCTCGAGATCGCGCTGCCCAAGGGCGGCGCCACCGACTGGGACAACGGTCGCAACGCCATGGACGTCAAGCGCGTCGGCTCGGGCCTGCTGATCCAGACGGCCGACAACCACGAGCTCGCCGCCACCGACCTCAAGGTGGTCAGCAAGAAGCAGCCCACGCCGCAGCAATTGCAAGACCTGCTGTTCGCATGGAAGGTCGCCAAGTACGTGAAGAGCAACGCGATCGTGTTCTGCGCCAACGGCATGACCATGGGCGTGGGTGCCGGCCAGATGAGCCGCCTCGATTCGGCGCGCATCGCCAGCATCAAGGCCGAGCACGCGGGCCTGTCGCTGAAGGACACGGCCGTGGCCAGCGACGCCTTCTTCCCGTTCCGCGACGGCCTCGACGTGGTGGTGGACGCGGGCGCGAGCTGCGTGATCCAGCCGGGCGGCTCGATGCGCGACCAGGAGGTCATCGACGCTGCCGACGAGCGCGGCGTGGTGATGGTGCTGTCGGGCGTGCGGCACTTCCGCCACTGATTCGCCACTGATCGATCGGCGCCCGTTCCAGGGCGCGGCCGGGCCGTTCGCTAGCTCTTCCCTGGCGCGCGCGACTCGGCCTTTTTCTTTTGGGGCGATGCTGTCGTTTCGGCGCTGGACTCCGCCGCGCCCGCGAGCAGCGACATGAAGAAATCCAGCGTGCCCGCCATCGTCTTGGCGGTCGACTGGCGCGAAAGGCTCCATTCCGGAAAGTGTCCGTCCACGGCCATGCGCGCCAAGCCGTAGACCAGTGCGCGCGCGGCGATCTGCGCGTGCGCGGCGTCGGCGGCATTCGTCGTGCCGCCGCCTTGCGCGAATGCCTCGTCGAAGAGCTTGCGCATCTGCGTGCGGATCTTTTCGTTGTCGCTGCGCAGCGTCGGCGAATCGTCGTAGTCGATCAGCGAGCGTTCGCTGATGACGCGAAAGTGCGTCGGGTTCGCGCGCGCCCATTCGATGTAGGCATGGCCGATGGCGCCGAAGCGCGCCAACGGCGGCGCTTCGGACGCGGCCGCCACGGCTTCCTCCACGTGTGTGCGCAGCCGCTGTGTCGCCTGCTCGGCCACGGCCGTCAGCAGCGCGGTCTTGGTCGCGAAATGACGGAACGGCGCGCCCGGCGACACGCCCGCGCGCTTGGCCGCTTCGCGCACGCTGAGCTTGTCGAGGCCGTCGCGCTCGATCAGCTCGACGGCCGCCTCGATCAGCGCCTCGCGCAGGTTGCCGTGGTGATAGGCGCGGGGTTCGGGAGCGGGCGGAGAGGGGGAGCGAGTGGCCATGGGGATGGAGCTTGCTGCATTCAATGTAAGCGCTGCTTATTTTGCGCTAGACTGCGCCCTGCCGCGATGTATGCATTGATTACATGCGCGGTATCCGAAACATTTCCATCCATCGTTCCAACTGGAGCTCTCATGCATATCCGTCTTGCTTTTCTGTTCGCCGCGGCCCTTTGGGCGGGCGCGGCATCGGCCCAGGAGTCCGCACCGACATTGCAGATCGTCTGGCCGCCCGAAGGGGCTGTCGTGCAACTGGGCAGCGATGCCGAGCGCTCCATCGGCGTGGTCGTGCAGAGCAACTACAGGCTGCTCGCCGCCGGCCAATGCGGCGGCGACAAGCGCTGTGGCCACATCCACATGAAGATCGATCCCGAAGGCGACAGCTGCAACCTGCCGGGCCGTCCCTACAACAGCATGAACAGCGACTTCGGCGGAGAGCTGATCAAGGCGCGCTTCGGTCCATGCCCGTCGCCGACGGGAGAGCACGTGATCGGCATCCTGCTGGCCGACGACCAGCACAAGCCTGTCCTGGTGGACGGCAAGCCGGTGACCAGGCTCGTGAAAGTCACGACCCGATAGACAAGCCGAAGGCCGGCTTACTCGTGCGTGCCGAAGCGGTACTTCAGCTGGAAGGTGACCGCGCCGTACAGCCGGTTCTTGATCGTCGGTACGTAGGCGATGTTGAGGCCCCAGTTCTTGCGCTCGATGGCGGCCACCGGAAGGATGGCGGGGAACCAGTTGCCGTTGCGGTAGTTGGGGTAGCCGTCGAAGCCGCCGACCACCGCGCCGAACTTCACGCCGTAGAACTCGAAGGGCAGCGCATACAGCCCCACATAGTTCGACTGCCGGCGGTCGCTGTTGCGGAAGGTGCCCGCGGTGACGCGGAAGGTGTCGTTCAGCGGGTACTCGAAGCCCAGCCCCTGGTTGACGTTCTCCAGGCCCTTGCCGCTGTCGAAATGCGCCGAGTAGAAGCCGGGGTTGATCCAGATGTTCTTCGGATCGAAGGACGAGTCCTGCGCCGCTGCGAAGCCGGGAATGAGAAGAGCGATGCTCAGGGCCGGCAGCGTGCGCAGGGAGTTCATGGTGGCTAGGGTGTGCTGAAGATTTGTCGTGCGGCTTCGATGGTGGCGGCGATGTCCTCGTCGCTGTGTGCCGCGCTCACGAAGCCTGCTTCGTAAAGCGCGGGCGCAATATACACGCCGCGATCCAGCAGACCATGAAACAACGCATTGAACTTGGCGTTGTCGGTTGTCATCACGGTGGCATAGTTCTGCGGCAGGTCCCTCATCAGGAAGAAGCCGAACATGCCGCCTTCGCTGTCGGCGCTGAAGGGCTGGCCTTCGGCCGCCGCGGCAGCCTTGAGCCCGTCGACGAGCGAGCGCGTCTTCTTGCCGAGCGCTTCGTAGAAACCGGGCTTCGCGATCTCCTTCAGCGTGGCGAGGCCGCATGCCGTGGCCACCGGATTGCCCGACAGCGTGCCCGCCTGGTAGACCGGCCCCAGCGGCGCGAGCTGCTCCATGATCGCGCGGGGGCCGCCGAAGGCCGCGAGAGGCATGCCGCCGCCGATGACCTTGCCGAGCACCGTGAGGTCGGGCTTGATGCCCAGCACCCCCTGCGCGCCGTGCAGGCCCACGCGGAAGCCCGTCATCACCTCGTCGAAGACCAGCAGGGCGCCGTGCTGCGTGCAGAGCTCGCGGCAGCGGCGGGCGAACTCGGGCGTGGCGCGCACGAAGTTCATGTTGCCGGCGATCGCCTCGATCATCAGGCAGGCGATGTCCTTGCCGTGCAGCGCGAAGGCTTCTTCCAGCTGCTGCAGGTTGTTGTATTCGAGCACGATGGTGTGCTGCACCACCTCGGGCGGCACGCCGGCGGAGGTGGGATTGCCGAAGGTGGCGAGGCCGGAGCCGGCCTTCACGAGCAGCGCATCGGCATGGCCGTGGTAGCAGCCCTCGAACTTGACGATGCTCTTGCGGCCGGTGGCGCCGCGCGCCAGGCGCAGGGCGCTCATGGCCGCCTCGGTGCCCGAGCTCACGAGCCGCACCATTTCCATCGAAGGCACCAGCGCGAGGATGGCCTCGGCCAGCTCGACCTCGCGCTCGGTCGGCGCGCCGTACGAGAAGCCTTCGAGCACGGCCTTCTGCACTGCCTCGACCACGGCGGGGTGGCCGTGGCCCAGGATCATCGGGCCCCAGGAGCCGATGTAGTCGATGTAGCGCTTGTCGTTGGCGTCCCAGAAATAGGCGCCCTGGGCGCGCTGCACGAAGCGGGGCGTGCCGCCCACGGCCTTGAAGGCACGCACGGGCGAGTTCACGCCGCCGGGAATCACGGCGCGGGCGCGCTCGAAAAGAATGTCGTTGCGGTCGGTACTTGGCATCGGGACTCAGCAGAGGTTTTCAGTGGGAGCGGCCGCGCACGGCCGCCCGAAGCGGCCGGCGCGCCCCCGGCAGGGGCCGGCGAAGCGGCACGAAGTGCGCGCGGCCTGGGGGGCGAGCAGCATTTCAGTGGCGGGTGTCGTGTGGGGGGAGGGCGAAGTCGGGCGGGGCGTCCGGGTCCTCGTCGCCTTCCTCCTCGGGTTCGGGCTCGGCCCAGAAGAGGCGGTCGGGCAGCACGTGGCCCATGCCCGGGCGGAAGCCCGCGTCGAGGCAGCGGTCCATGTAGGCCAGGGCCTCGGTGGTTGCGGCGACCAGGTCGGCGCCGCTGGCGAGCAGGGCGGCCAGCGCGGCCGAGAGGGTGTCGCCCGCACCGGCGAAGACGGCCTCGAGCCGCTCGTACTTCTCGCTGGCGAGCACCGACTGCGGCGAGGCCAGCACGTTGTCGATGAACTGGTCGGGCAGCACCAGGCCGGTCACCAGCGTGTAGGGCACGCCGAACTCGCCTGCGGCCTTGGCGATGTCGCGCGCGCCGGGCGGACGATCGCCGTTCCAGTCCGGAAGCAGCCAGCGCCACAGCGTGCTGTGGTTTCCTACCAACACCGTCGTCTGGGGCAGGACGAGCTCGCGGAAAGCGTCGAGATAGGGCTCGATCAGGTTCTCGTCCCACCACGACAGGTTGGGCATGTAGGCCACCACGGGCACCTCCGGATAGTCGGCGGCGGTTTCCGCGATGGTGCTGAGCGCCTCGGTGGTTCCGGCGAAGCCGACCTTGATCAGCTGGACCTCCACGTCCTCCAGGATCGAGCGCGCCTGCTCGGCGATGGCCTCCTCGTCGAAGGGGAAGTGATCGAAAATCTCGGCCGTGTCGCGGGCGTAGGCGCCCGTGACGACCGGCAGGATGTGTGCGCCTACCGACCCCATGGCCAGGGCGTCCGCGCCAAGGCCGCCCGCGCCGCTGGGGTCGCTGGCGTTGAACACCAGCACGCAGGGCGGATTCAGGTCGTGCTCGGTCTGCTGGCCGGCATCCTGCGAGGGGTCGTTAAGATCGCCCGGTTTACGGGCGTTGTCTGCTGGAAGTAAGTAGATGGTCATACGCCGTGCGGAATCCCCTGGATGGTGGCATAGGCGCGACGTTTACAGTCTGCCAGAGAGATACGCATAGATACACTCGTTGCATTTAATGAACAAGGACTTTAAGCTCCGATGAATACGAAAACTTGGATGTGCCTGATTTGTGGGTGGATCTATGACGAAGCGGTTGGTGTACCGGAAGACGGCATCGCGGCAGGCACGGCCTGGGCCGACGTTCCGATGAACTGGACCTGTCCTGAGTGCGGTGCGCGCAAGGAAGACTTCGAAATGGTTGAAATCTGAAAGCATGGCATAGATAGAGCTACGCGGTCTGCGTCGGTGTTCGGCGCGGCGGGCTTCCAAGTCTCATGAGCAGGAGCGTTTGCAATGGGCCCGAATGGATCTGGTTACAAGGTGCTGGTCATCGACGACAGCAACACCATCCGGCGCAGTGCCGAGATTTTTCTGAAGCAGGGTGGGCATGAAGTTCTTCTCGCCGAGGACGGCTTCGACGCACTCTCCAAGGTCAACGACCACAAGCCGCACCTGATTTTCTGCGACATCCTGATGCCGCGTCTCGACGGCTACCAGACCTGCGCCATCATCAAGCGCAACGCCCACTTTTCCAACGTCCCGGTCGTCATGCTGTCTTCGAAAGACGGTGTATTCGACAAGGCACGCGGCCGCATGGTCGGTTCCCAGGACTACCTGACCAAGCCTTTCACCAAAGACCAGCTGCTGCAGGCCGTGCAGCAGTTTGGCACCGTTCAACAGGAAGCGCAGTAATGCCCATTCGAAAAATCCTCGTCGTCGACGACTCCAAGACGGAACTGGTGTTCCTGTCCGACCTCCTCCAGAAGAACGGCTTCGCCGTCAAGACGGCCGAGAACGCCGACGACGCCATGCGCCGCCT
Organism: Variovorax sp. 22077; assembly: GCF_052044195.1. Taxonomy (NCBI): domain Bacteria; kingdom Pseudomonadati; phylum Pseudomonadota; class Betaproteobacteria; order Burkholderiales; family Comamonadaceae; genus Variovorax; species Variovorax sp. 22077. Next base: position 216,680 of record NZ_JBQEQC010000003.1, on the reverse strand, counting down.
CGAGGAGGAGCACCCCGACCTGATCCTCATGGACGTGGTCATGCCCGGCCAGAACGGCTTCCAGCTCACGCGCGCCATCGCCCGCGACCCGAAGTACTCGGCGATCCCGATCATCCTGTGCACCAGCAAGAACCAGGAGACCGACCGCGTCTGGGGCATGCGCCAAGGCGCGCGCGACTACATCGTGAAGCCGGTCAACGCCGCCGACCTGATGTCCAAGATCAGCGCCCTGAACTGAGCGAAAGCCTGCCGAGTCCATGGCGAATCGCGATGCTCTGAGAGCCTTCCAGTCCCGGCTGGCGAGCCGCCTGCAGGCCGCTCGCACGACGGGCGTGGCCGCCACCTGGCTGGCGGTCGAGGCCGGCGAGGGCAAATACCTCTTTCCGCTGGGACACGCCGGCGAGATCTTTCCCTGGACGCCGCCGCAACCCGTGCCCTACACGGAGCCGTGGTTCCTGGGCGTTGCCAACCTGCGCGGCGGCCTCTACGGCGTCGTGCAGCTTTCGGCATTCGCCACCGGCGTTCCTGCCGCGCTGGCCGCCACCGAGGCGGCGCGCATCCAGTCGCGGCTCGTTGCTTTCAACGAGCTGCTCGAAGTCAACTGCGCATTGCTGGTCGATCGACTGGCGGGGTTGCGGGGGGCGGAGGCCTTCACGGCGTCCGAACCTCCCGGCGCAGACGCACCCGCATGGCACGGACATCTGTTCACCGATGCGGCAGGGGAGCGCTGGCAGGAAGTCAACCTGCAGGCGCTTTCGCAGCAACCCCAGTTTTTGAGCATTGGTGCGTAGCGTCTACGCACGCCGTACCGGAAAACCACCTGAAGGACCGACCGTGAGCTCGATCGCCGACAAGTTCAAGAAATTACTGCCCGTGACCAACGGCAACGACAAGGCCCGCGTCGATGGCTCCGGTTCGATATCGATCGACGATGTCGACACGGTCCAGGTTCCGGACGAGAAGACCGTGCGCATCGACCGCAAGGCCGGCGCGCCCGACACCAGCTTCGGCGACGTCGACCTGCCCGGCGGCGGCGATGCCGCCAACGAACCCGGCGCCGCGGCTGCCGAGATCGCGCCCGACATCACCGGCGGCCGCGCGGGCTCCAACCCGGCGAAGCAGCAGCGTATCCTGGCCATCATGCTGGCGATCGTGGTGCTGCTGCTGCTGCTGGTCGCAGGCTCCGCAATCCTTCGCGCCGAACGCCTCGCGCAGCAGGTGGCGGCCACCGGCCAGTCGCTGATGCAGTCGCAGCGCCTGGCCAAGTCGATCTCGCAGGCCCTCGTGGGCAGCCCCTCGGCCTTCGTCGAGGTGAAGGACGCCGCCGACGACCTCACGCGCCGCGTGCAGGGCCTGACCAACGGCGACGACTCCCTGCGCCTGGAGCGCGTGGGCAACCAGTACGACGAGGAGATGAACAAGATCAATCCTCTGGTCGCCCGTGCCGACGCCAGCGCCAAGGTCGTGCTGGCCCAGCGCCAGATCCTGACGCAGGTGGGCGCCGCCCTGCGCGACATCAACCAGCAGTCGTCCACGCTGCTCGAGATGACGGAGACCGTCGCCTCGCTGAAGATGCAGCAGAACGCCACGCTGCCCGAGATCTCGGCCGCCGGCCAGCTCGTGATGCTGACGCAGCGCATCGGCAAGTCGACCAACGAGTTCTTCACGGTCGAGGGCGTGAACCCCGACGCCGTGTTCCTGCTGGGCAAGGACCTGAACACCTTCCAGGAAACCACCCGCGGTCTGCTCGACGGCAATGCGCAGCAGCGCTTCCCCGGCTCGAAGGACCCGCAGACGCGCCAGCAGCTCGAAGCCATCCTGAAGACCTACGAACAGATGCGCACGCAGGCATCGGCCATTCTGGGCAACCTGCAGGGCCTGGTGGCCGCGCGCGAAGCGCAGGCCTCGATCCTGACCGACAGCGAGCCGCTGCGTAAGTCGCTGGGCGACCTGCAGGAAAAGCTCTCCGCCCGCACCGGCCTGGGCGCCGGCACCATCGTGCTGCTGTTCGTGCTGTCGCTGGCCGCCCTGGCGCTCGCCGGCGCCATCGGTTTCGTGCAGGTGCGCGAAGGCCGCGAACGCGCCGCGGTCGCAGAACGCGAACGTCTGGCCGCCGAACAGGCTTCCGAAGAAGCCAGCCGCGTGAACAACGCCAACCAGGCCGCCATTCTTCGCCTGATGAACGAACTGCAGACGGTGGCCGAAGGCGACCTGACGCAGGAAGCGACCGTGACCGAGGACATCACCGGCGCCATCGCCGACTCGGTGAACTACACGGTGGAAGAACTGCGGCTGCTGGTGGGCAACGTGCAGAACACGGCGACCCGCGTGGCGCAGACGACGTCGCAGGTGGAAAGCACCTCGACCGAACTGCTGGCGGCCTCGACCGAACAGCTGCGCGAGATTCGCGAGACCGGCCAGTCGGTGCTGACCATGGCGGAGCGAATCAACGGCGTGTCCACCCAGGCGCAAGAGTCCGCCACCGTGGCGCGCCAGTCGCTGCAGGCTGCTTCCTCGGGCCTGCAGGCCGTGCAGAACGCCATCGGCGGCATGAACTCCATCCGCGACCAGATCCAGGAAACCTCCAAGCGGATCAAGCGCCTGGGCGAATCCTCGCAGGAGATCGGTGAAATCACGGAGCTGATCTCGGACATTACCGAACAGACGAACGTGCTGGCCCTGAACGCAGCCATCCAGGCCGCGTCCGCCGGTGAAGCCGGCCGAGGCTTCTCGGTGGTGGCGGAAGAAGTTCAGCGACTGGCCGAACGCTCCGCGGACGCCACGCGCCAGATCTCGGCGCTGGTGAAGGCGATTCAGACCGACACGCAGGACGCGGTGGGCGCCATGGAGCGTTCCACGCAGGGTGTGGTCGAGGGGGCCAAGCTGTCCGACAACGCGGGTACCGCGCTGTCCGAGATCGACCGCGTGTCGCGCCGGCTCGCCGACCTCATCGAGCAGATCTCGCAGTCCGCCTCCCGCGAAGCCGATTCGGCGAACGTGGTGGCCGCGAACATCCAGCACATCTTCGCGGTGACGGAACAGACCGGAGAAGGTACGCGCACCACGGCGCAGCAGGTGCGCGAACTCTCGCAGATGGCCGAGGAACTGCGCCGCTCGGTCGCCCGTTTCAAGATTGCGTGATGACGCTCTCCCCCAGCCTTCGCGCACTTCGTGCCGCTTCGGCAACCCCCTTCCGGGGGCAACACCTGCGGCCCGGCGAAGCCGGTTCCGCGGTGTTCCCTGAAGCGGCAGCGGAAGCCTTGTGCATCCGGGGCGCCTTGCGCCCATTGAAAAACTGACAGTCAAAAGAAACGGCGAGCATCCAACGTGTCGATCCAAACCCCTGCCACGGCCCCTCACGCCGGCAACGCGCCGGTCACCGAAGACCTCGGGCCGCTGGCCTGGGTGCTGGGAGAGATCCAGAAATCCCTTGACGGTGTAGGCAAGTCGTTGCGGCGCTTCGTGCGCGAAGTGGATGCCGCGTCCGAGCCGGAGGCCGGCCCGCTGCAGATGGCCCGCCAGCAGCTGCACCAGGCCGTCGGCGCGCTCCAGATGGTGGGGCACTCCTCGCCCGCGCTGGTGCTCGGCGCCATCGAGTTCGCCGTGCAGGGCTTCATCGCCGAGCCGCAACGCTGCACCGAGGCCGCGGTGCTCAAGATCGAGCGTGCGGGCTTCGCCGTCACCGACTTCCTTGGCGCGCTGCTGGCCGGCAAGCCGGTGTCGTCGGTTGCGCTCTTCCCGCAGTACCGCGACGTGCTGGAGCTGGTGGGCAACGAGCGCGTGCACCCGGCCGACCTGTGGAGCACCGCCTGGCGCTGGGTCGAGATCAAGCCCGCCGTCACGCAGGCCGCCGTCGCCTACGACCCGGCCGTGCGCTCGCGGCTCGACCGCGAGGTGCTGCAGGTCGTCAAGAGCGGCGACACCCAGGCGGCGCGCCGCCTCCATGCGCTGTGCCTGGGGCTCGGCCGCGGTGCGCTGCTGCCGCGCGTCTCCAGCTTCTGGACCCTGGCCGCCGGTTTCTTCGAGGCCCTGGCCGCGGGGCTGATCCAGCCCGATGCCTACGTCAAGCGCGCCGCCTCGCGCGTGCTGCTGCAGTACGCCACGCTCGCGCGCGGCGACAGCCTGGTGTCCGACCGGCTCGGCCAGGACCTGCTCTTCTTCTGCGCGCAGGCCGTGCCCGGCCCCGGCGACGACGCCGCCACGCTGCGCACCGTGCGCACCGCCTGGGGCATCTCGGGCGAGCAGCGCGTCGACTACAACGTCGAGCAGTTCGGCCGCTTCGATCCGCTGGTGCTGCAGCAGGCGCGCAAGCGCATCGAAACCGCCAAGGAAATGTGGTCGGCGCTCTCCGGCGGCGACATCACCCGCACCCGCCAGGTGGCCGATACCTTCGCTCAGCTGGGCGAATCGCTGCAGAAGCTGCATCCGCCGATCCTGCCGATGGTGCAGGCCCTGACCCACGCGGTCGAGGCCTCGGTGCGTTCCGGCCAGGCGCCGGGCACCGAGCTCGCGATGGAAGTCGCCACCTCGGTGCTCTACCTGGAGGCCGCCCTCGAGGACCTGGACCCGAGCGATCCCCAGCTCACCGCCCGCACGCTGCAGCTGGCGGGCCGCATCGAGCGCGTGCGCGCCGGCGGCCATTCGGAGCCGCTCGAGCCGTGGATGGAGGACCTCTACCGCCGCGTGAGCGACCGCCAGACCATGGGCACCGTGGTCGACGAGCTGCGCAGCCACCTGAGCGAGCTCGAGAAGTCGCTCGACCAGTATTTCCGCCGCCCGGCCGAGAAGGGCCTGTTGCGCACCGTGCCCACGCAGCTGCTGCAGATGCGCGGCGTGTTCTCGGTGCTCGGTCTCGAGCAGGCCGCTCACACCGTGCAGCGCATGCGCGAGGACGTCGAGGCGATGCTCGTCAGCACCTCGCCGGCCGAGGAGATGGCCGGCTTCGACGCGCTGGGCAACAACCTCGGCGCGCTGGGCTTCCTGATCGACATGCTGGGCTACCAGCCCGCGCTGGCCAAGCGCCTGTTCGTGTTCGACGCCGACGCCGGCGAACTCAAGCCGCTGATGGGCCGCCAGGGCACCGATGCAACGGCCGGCGACGCCCCGGCCGCAGGCCAGGCGCCCGCCGCCGAGGCTGTGCTCAGCATCGAGGAAGTCGACGCGCAGATCGCCTCCAAGCTCGCGGCGCTCGCCGCGCCCAAGGCCAAGCCTTCGCCCATCGAGGAATTCAGCAAGAAGGCCGACAGCTGGACCCAGAAGATCTCCGGCCCGGCCGAGCTGCCCGACACCGAAGTCACCGAGCTCGAAGAAGACGACCTGCAGAACATCTTCCTCGAGGAGGCCCGCGAGGTCGTGCAGAACGGCCTGGCCGCCATCGAGGAGCTCGCCAGCTACCCCGACGACACCGAGGAACTCACGATCCTGCGGCGTGCCTTCCACACGCTCAAGGGCAGCTCGCGCATGGTCGGCCTCACCGAGTTCGGCGACGCCGCATGGGCGCTCGAACAGGTGCTCAACACCTGGCTGGCCGACCAGCGCGCCGCCACGCCGGCGCTGCTGGAAGGCACCGAACGCACGATGAAGGATTTCGGCCAGTGGGTCGAAGCCATCGCAGCGGGCTCAGCACAGGGCTGGCAGTCCGCCCCGTTCAGCCGTGTGGCCAATGCGCTGATGGCCGGCGAGCCGGTGCCCCCGCCGGTGCGCATGGCCGATGCCGAGGCCCTGGCGGTCGCCGCGCGCCACATCGCCGCCGAAGCGCCGGTGACCGCGCCCTCGCCGCTGGAAACTCCGGCGCCCGTGGTTGCGCCGGCGCCGGTCGCGGCGGAGCTGCCGCCGCTGCGTCTTCCCGACCTGCCCGACCTGTCGCTCACGCCGGACGCGCCCGCACCCACGCCTGAGCCCGCACCGGCCGCCGCCTTCGAGCTGCCGCCGCTGCAGCCGCTCGACTGGCAGGAGCCGGTGAAGGCCGGAGCGCCCGAGGCCGACGACGATTTCGCGTCCACCGACTTCCTCGATTTCGAGTCGAAGCAGCAGACCGAAGAACCAGCGCCGCTGGTCTTGCCCAGCGGCGAGATGTTCGACTTCCTCGCACCGCCCGCCAGGACGCCCGCGACCGTCGAACTCAAGCAGGAGCCCGCCGAGCCGGCGGCCCCCGCGCCGGAACCCGTCGCCGTCACCGTGCCCACCACCGCCGGCCTGCCCGACCTGCAATGGGAGCCCGAGCCGCTGCCCGTGCAGGCCGAAGCCCCCGTCGCGGAGCCGGAACCCGAGCCCGTGCCCGCTGCGGAAGCTGTGGAGGCCGTGGAAGCCCCGCTGCCCGGCGAGGCGCCGGCCGCCGTGCCCGAGCCGCTGCTGGCGGTCGAGCCCGAACCCGAACCGCAGCCCGAGCCCGCCCCGGTGGCGCAGGCCGAGGAAGTGGTCGTGCCCATCTTCGAGGCGCCCGCCGTTCCCGCCGAGGCGCAGATCCTCGTCGCCGATGTGGTGGAGGCCCCTGTGCCTGAGCCCGTGGCCAGCGTGGAGCCCGCCGAGCCTGTCGAAGCCCCCGCTCCCGTCGTCGCGCAGGAAAGCGCCGAGGACCAGGTCAAGGTCATCGGCCCGCTGCGCATCGGCATCCAGCTCTACAACGTCTACCTCAACGAGGCCGACGAATGGTCGCGCCAGCTCGCCACCGACGTCGGCGAGTGGGCGCTCGAATCGCACGAGCGCCTGCCCGACTCGACCATCGCGCTGGCCCATTCGCTGGCCGGCAGCTCGGCCACGGTCGGCTTCCACAGCCTGTCGGGCATGGCCCGCCTGTTCGAGGCGGCGCTGCAGCACCTGCAGATGCAGGGCAGCGGCACGCGCGAGCAGGGCATGGTTCTGGTGGCCGCGGCCGACGAGCTGCGCCGCCTGCTGCACCAGTTCGCCGTAGGCCTGCTGCGCGACCCGGCCGAAGGCACGCTGCAGGCCCTGCGCGACATCGCCAATTCGCCGATGCCCACCGAAGTGGCCATGCGCGCCGAAGCCCGGCCACTGCATCAGGTGGTGGCCAGCGAGCCCGTCGCCGACGTGGCGCTGGACGACTCCGAGGACGCCATCGACCTGGCCGACGCGGTCGACGTCGACCTGTTCCCGATCTTCGAGGAAGAGGCGGCCGAACTGCTGCCGCAGCTCGGCGAGGCGCTGCGCCAGTGGGCGCATCACCCCGACGACAGCGCGCCGCGCGCCTCGGTGCTGCGCACGCTGCACACGCTCAAGGGCAGCGCCCGCCTGGCCGGCGCCATGCGTCTGGGCGAGCGCGCGCACCGCATGGAGTCCGAGATCGAAGTCCTGGGCTCCCAGGGCGCCGAGCGGGCCGACATCGAGAAGCTGCTGGGCCGCCTCGACGTGCTGCAGGCCACCTTCGACGCGCTGCGCGCGGCCGACGACGCCACGCAGGTCGAACTGGCCCAGATCGTTGCCGCCGCCACCTCGGCCGCGCCCGTCGCCGTCGCTTCGCAGGCGCCCAAGGCTGCCGTGCCGGCCAACGATGAAACCGTGGAGCCCGTGGCGAGCCTGGAAGACCAGCCCGCCGCCACCTCGGCGGAGGCCGCGGCCGATCACGCCGCTGCGCCGCAGGTGGCTGCCGCCGCCAGCCCGCAGCCGCGCCCGGCGCCGGCCGCGCTGGTGGCGCCGCTGCGCCCCGCGAGCGGCCAGGCGGTGCGCATCCGCACCCAGCTGCTCGACCGCCTGGTCGCGCAGACCGGCGAGGTCATCATCACGCGTTCGCGCCTGGAGGCCGAGCTCGGCCAGCTGCGCGGCTCGCTCGCCGACCTGACGGGCAACCTGGACCGCCTTCGCCAGCAGCTGCGCGACATCGAGGTGCAGGCCGAAAGCCAGATGCAGTCGCGCCTCGCGCAGGCCAAGGACTCGCAGCAGAGCTTCGACCCGTTGGAGTTCGACCGCTTCACCCGCGTGCAGGAGCTCACGCGCATGATGGCCGAGTCGGTGAACGACGTGGCCACCGTGCAGCGCACCCTGCAGAAGACGGTGCAGGCGACGGAAGACGACCTCAGCGTGCAGGCGCGCCAGACGCGCGAACTGCAGCGCGGCCTGCTGCGCACGCGAATGGTGGAGTTCGAGGGCATCTCCGACCGCCTCTACCGCGTGGTGCGCCAGGCCTCTAAGGACACCGGCAAGCAGGTGCGCCTGGACATCGTCGGCGGCTCCATCGAAATGGACCGCGGCGTGCTCGACCGGATGACGCCCGCCTTCGAGCACCTGCTGCGCAACTGCGTGGCCCACGGCATCGAGGATGCGGCGGTGCGCGAGAGCGCCGGCAAGGACGCCAGCGGCCTGATCGTCATCGACCTGCACCACGAGGGCAACGACGTGTCGGTGAGCTTCCGCGACGACGGCGCCGGCCTCGACCACAGGCGAATCGCCGAGCGTGCGCGCACGCTGGGCCTGCTGGGCGCCGACCAGGAGCTCACGGCCGAGGAGGCCACCGAGCTGATCTTCAAGCCCGGCTTCTCGACGGCGGGGCAGGTTTCCGAACTCGCCGGCCGCGGCATCGGCATGGACGTGGTGCGCGCGCAGATCGCGGCGCTCGGCGGCCGCATCGAGACGCACAGCACGCCGGGCCAGGGCACCACCTTCAAGCTGGTGCTGCCGCTGACCACCGCCGTGACGCACGTGGTGATGCTGCGCGCGGGCGAGGTGTCCATCGGCGTGCCGTCGAACCTGGTGGAGCTGGTGCAGCGCGTGGGCGCGTCCGACCTCGAGGCCGCCTACCTGCACAACAGCCATCCCTTCGGCAGCGAGCAGGTGCCGTTCTACTGGACCGGTGCACTGCTGCAGGCCTCCACCCGCAGCGAGCACGGCCCGGCCAAGAACAACACCATCGTGGTCGTGCGAAGCGCGGCGCAGCGCGTGGCGCTGCACGTGGACGAAGTGCTGGGCAACCAGGAAGTCGTGGTGAAGAACCTCGGCCCGCAGCTCGCGCGGCTGCCCGGCCTGGCCGGCATCTCGGTGCTGGCCTCGGGCGCGGTGGCGCTGATCTACAACCCGGTGGCGCTGGCCGCGGTGCACGGCGAACAGGCGCGCGAGCGCCAGGCCGCCGCCGCGATCGCCGCCGCGGCCCCGGCGGATCAGGGCGAGGCCGAGCAGGGCGCGCCGCAGCAGCCCCTGCAGGCGCTGGCGCCGGTGGTGCCGCAGATCCCGCTGGTGCTGGTGGTGGACGACTCCATCACCGTGCGCCGCGTCACGCAGCGCCTGCTGCAGCGCGAAGGCTATCGCGTGTCGCTCGCGGCCGACGGCTTGCAGGCGCTGGAGCGGCTGCAGCAGGAGCGCCCGGCGGTGGTGCTGTCGGACATCGAGATGCCGCGCATGGACGGCTTCGACCTGGCCCGCAACATCCGCGCCGACGCGGCCCTGGCCGAGCTGCCGATCATCATGATCACCTCGCGCATCGCCGAGAAGCACCGCGACTACGCGCGCACGCTGGGCGTGAACCACTACCTCGGCAAGCCGTACTCGGAAGAGGAACTGCTGCGCCTGGTGCGTGCGTACACGAGCGAGCCGGCGCTGGCGGTCGCGGCCTGACGCGACCGGTCTGCCGCTCCATCGAAAAAGGGCCCCTGGGGCCCTTTTTTTTTGCCGGTTCCGGCGGTCGCTATTTTTGCAGCGCCTTCGCCCGCGCCACGCCGTAGCGCTGCAGCGTCTTCTCGCGCGCCTCTGCATGGTCGACCACCGGCTTGGGGTAGGTCTCGCCGAGCTTGATGCCGGCGGCTTCCAGCTCCACCGGCGAGGCCAACCAGGGCGCGTGGATCGTGGTGTTCGACAGCCCCGCGAGCTGCGGCAGGTAGCGGCGGATGAACTTGCCCTCGGGGTCGAAGCGCTCGCTCTGGGTCACCGGGTTGAAGATGCGGAAGTAGGGCTGGGCGTCGCAGCCGCTGGAACTGGCCCACTGCCAGCCGCCGTTGTTCGAGGCCAGCTCGAAGTCGTTCAGGTGCAGCGCGAAGTAGGCCTCCCCGCGGCGCCAGTCCAGACCCAGGTCCTTGCACAGGAAGCTCGCGGCCACCATGCGCAGGCGGTTGTGCATGTAGCCGCTCTGGTTGATCTGCAGCATGGCGGCGTCCACCAGCGGGTAGCCGGTGCGGCCGTTGCACCAGGCATCGAAGAGCTGGTCGGCGTGCTTGCCGTGGTGCCACTGGATCTTGTCGTACTCGGGGCGGAAGCTCTTCGACTCGCCGCCCTGGTGAACGTGCGGGAAGTGCGCCAGGATCTGGAAGTAGAACTCCCGCCAGATCAGTTCGCTCAGCCAGGTCGCCGCACCCGTGTTGCCCTGCAGCGAGAGCTGGTGCGACACGCTGGCCAGCTGCCGGATCGACACCGTGCCGAAGCGCAGGTGGATGCCCATGTAGCTGGGGCCGCGCACGGCGGGGAAGTCGCGCGCCTCGTCGTAGCGGTCGATGCGCTCGAAGAAGTCCTCGAAGAGCTTGCCGGCGCCGCGGGTGCCGGTGGGGATCTCCAGCGTCGAGAGGTTGCTCTTCTCGAAGCCGATCTCGCGCAGCGTGGGCACCGGCTCGCCGTAGGCCTGGGGCGAGGGGGCGAGCGCATCGGCGTGGTTGCGCACCGGGTACGACTTCAGGAAGAAGGCGTCGAGCTTCGCCAGCCAGGCCCGCTTGTAGGGCGTGAACACCGTGTAGGGCTGTCCGGTCTTGGTCATGACCTCGTCGCGGTCGAAGACGGTCGAGTCCTTGTAGGTGTGGAAGGTCACGCCCGCGTTGGCCAGCGCGCCGAAGACCTTGGCGTCGCGCTCCAGCGCGTCGGGCTCGTCGTCGCGGTTGGCGAAGACGGCCTGCACGCCGAGCTCGCGGGCCAGGGCCGGAATTTCCTGCGCCGCCACCGCATGCCGCACGATCAGCCCTCCGCCCAGCGCGCGCAGCTCGGCCTCGAGCTCCACCAGCGATTCGCGGATGAACTCCACCCGGCGGTCGACCGTGGGCAGGGCGTCCAGGATCGCCTTGTCGAACACGAACACGCACAGGACCTGCCTGCAGGCCCGGAGCGCACGGTAGAGGGCGGCGTTGTCGTCCACGCGCAGGTCGCGGCGGAACCACATGAGCCCTTTGGGATAGGTCTTGTCGACGGCCAGTAAAATCGGAGGCATATGGCCGCCGATTCTGCCCCGATGAACCTCACGCATCACTTTTTGATAGCGATGCCCGGGATGGAAGACAAAACTTTCAACCGCAGCGTCGTGTACCTCTGCGAACACAGCGAGCGCGGCGCGCTCGGCCTGGTGATCAACAAGCCCAGCGACATCAACCTCAAGGTGCTCTTCGAGAAGATCGAGCTGCACCTGGCCCGCCCCGAGCTGGGCGAAGCCCCCGTCTTCCAGGGCGGGCCGGTGCAGACCGAGCGCGGCTTCGTGCTGCACGAGCCGGTCTTCTCCCAGGCCGAGAAGCCCGAGGAATCCGTCTACGCCTCGACCATGACCATCCCCGGCGGGCTCGAGATGACCACTTCCAAGGACGTGCTGGAGGCCCTGGCCACCGGCGCGGGCCCGCGCAAGGTGCTGGTCTCCCTGGGCTACGCGGCCTGGGGCGAAGGGCAGCTCGAATCCGAGCTGGCCGAGAACAGCTGGCTCACCGTGGGCGCCGACCCGGCGGTGATCTTCGACACCCCGATCGAGCAGCGCTACGACAAGGCGCTGATGCTGCTGGGCCTGGAGGCCTGGAAGCTGTCCCCCGACGCCGGACACGCCTGATGAACCTGGCTCGCCCCCAGGCTGCGCGCACTTCGTGCCGCTTCGCCAACTCCCTGCCGCGGGCGGGCCGGCCGCTCCGGGCGGCCGTGCGCGGCGGCCCCCTGTGAACGGACCGGCGATGTCTGACAGCGCCCGGTCCCCAGCGCCTGCCGTTGTTCCCTCCCATTTCCAGAGCTTCCTGGCCTTCGATTTCGGCCTGAAGCGCACGGGCGTGGCCAGCGGCAACCGGCTGCTGCGCACCGCCACGCCCCAGCCGACCATCAAGGCCGAGGGCGACGCGCGCTTCGCGCAGGTCGAGGCGCGCATCAAGGAATGGCAGCCCGACGCGCTGGTGATCGGCGTTCCCTGGCACCCCGATGGCGCCGCGCACGAGAACACCCGCCGCGCGCAGAAGTTCGCGCGCCAGCTGCGCGGCCGTTTCAATCTCCAGGTGTTCGAGGTCGACGAGCGCTACAGCACCACCGAGGCGCTGGCCTCGGGCGCGCGCGATGCCGACGCAGCGTCGGCCTGCATCATCCTGGAGCAGTTCCTGAGGAGCCTGGAGCAATGAGGCTCTCCCTCGGGTTTCGCGCACTTCGTGTCGCTTCGCCAACCCCCTCGGCGGGGGCGACACCTGTGGCCCGGCGGAGCCGGTTCCGCGGTGTTTCCCGAGCGTCCGTTCCCCTTCCCCTTGCCTTGTCCTGGAGCAATCATCTTGAGTTCTGTCGTTCCTGACGCCGAGGCGTTGTATCTCGATCTGCTGGCCGGCGTGAAGCCGCTGGTGCGCCCTGAAACGAAGCTGGTGGGCATCACCTCCGGCGGCGCCTGGCTGGTCGAGCGGCTGCAGAAGGACCTGGGCCTGCCCGGCGCGCCCGGCGTCATCTCATCGGCCATGCACCGCGACGACTTCGCGCGCCGCGGCCTTTCGGCCAGCGCGCAGACCTCGCTGCCCTTCGACGTGAACGGCGCCGACGTGCTGCTGCTCGACGACGTGCTCTACACCGGCCGCACCATCCGCGCGGTGCTCAACGAGCTGTTCGACTTCGGCCGTCCGGCCAGCGTGCGCCTCGCGGTGCTGGTGGATCGCGGCGGCCGCGAGCTGCCGGTGGCGGCCGACTTCGCCGCCGCCACGTTGACGCTGCCCGACACGCAACTGCTCGCCCTTGCACGCGCCGATGACGGCGCCTTCAGCCTCAAGGTGGAGGAGAACAGGTAAATGCTCTACAAGCGAAACCCCCAGCTCAACAAGAACGGCGAGCTGATCCACCTGCTGTCGATCGAGGGCCTGCCCAAGGACATCGTCACGCACATCCTCGACACGGCCGCCAACTTCACCAGCGTGAGCGACCGCGAGGTGAAGAAGGTGCCGCTGCTGCGCGGCAAGAGCGTGTTCAACCTGTTCTTCGAGAACAGCACCCGCACGCGCACCACCTTCGAGATCGCGGCCAAGCGCCTGAGCGCCGACGTGATCAATCTCGACATCGCGCGCTCCTCGGCCACCAAGGGCGAGTCGCTGCTGGACACCATCGCCAACCTGAGCGCCATGGCCGCCGACCTGTTCGTGGTGCGCCACAGCGAGTCGGGCGCGCCCTACCTGATCGCGCAGCACGTCGCGCCGCACGTGCACGTGGTGAACGCCGGCGACGGCCGCCACGCGCACCCGACGCAGGGGCTGCTCGACATGTACACGATCCGCCACTACAAGAAGGATTTCTCGAACCTCACGGTCGCCATCGTCGGCGACGTGCTGCATTCGCGCGTGGCGCGCTCCGACATCCACGCGCTCACCACGCTGGGCTGCGCCGAGGTGCGCGTGGTCGGCCCGAAGACGCTGGTGCCCGGCGACATGGCCGGCATGGGCGTGCGCGTGTGCCACACGCTCGAAGAGGGCATCAAGGACTGCGACGTGGTCATCATGCTGCGCCTGCAGAACGAACGCATGAGCGGCGCCCTGCTGCCGTCGTCGCAGGAGTTCTTCAAGACCTTCGGCCTCACGCAGGAGAAGCTGCAGCTGGCCAAGCCCGACGCCATCGTGATGCACCCGGGCCCCATCAACCGCGGCGTGGAGATCGACTCCGCCGTGGTCGACGGCAAGCAGAGCGTGATCCTTCCGCAGGTCACTTTCGGCATCGCCGTGCGCATGGCGGTGATGAGCATCGTGGCGGGCAACGAGGCATAGAAATGTTGCTTGCCACCAGTCTTCGCGCACTTCGTGTCGCGTCGCCAACCCCCTGCCGGGGGCAACACAGGTGGCCCGGCGAAGCCGGCGCCGCGGTGTTTCCCGAAAAGGCCCTGACTGTCAGCGGAAGTACAGACGCATGAACATCCAAATCACCAACGGCCGCGTCGTCGACCCCGCGTCGGGCACCGATCAAAAGGCCGACATCGCCATCGCCGACGGAAAGATCGCCGGCATCGGCAGCAGCATCCCCGCCGGCTTCCAGGCCGAGCGCACCATCGACGCCTCGGGCTGCATCGTCGCGCCCGGCCTCGTGGACCTGGCCGCGCGCCTGCGCGAGCCGGGCTACGAGCACGAGGGCATGCTCGAGAGCGAGATGGCCGCGGCCATCGCCGGCGGCGTCACCAGCCTCGTGTGCCCGCCCGACACCGACCCGGTGCTCGACGAGCCCGGCCTGGTCGAGATGCTCAAGTTCCGCGCCGAGAAGCTGCAGGCCGCGCGCCTGTTCCCGCAGGGCGCGCTCACCCGCGGCCTGGCCGGCGGCGTGCTGACCGAGATGGCCGAGCTCACCGAGGCCGGCTGCATCGGCTTCGGCCAGGCCGACGTGCCGCTGGGCGACACGCAGGTGCTGCAGCGCGCGCTGTCGTACGCCAGCACCTTCGGCTACACCGTGTGGCTGCGCCCGCAGGACCGCGACCTCGGCAAGGGCGTGGCCGCCAGCGGCCCGCTCGCCACGCGGCTGGGCCTGTCGGGCGTGTCCGTGTCGGCCGAGACCATCGCCATCTTCACCATCGTCGAGCTCATGAAGAGCACCGGCGCGCGCGTGCACCTGTGCCGCATCTCCAGCGCCCGCGGCGTGGAACTGGTGCGCCAGGCCAAGGCGCAGGGCCTGCCGATCACCTGCGACGTGAGCATCAACTCGCTGCATCTGGCCGACACCGACATCGGCTACTTCGACAGCCGCGCCCGACTGAACCCGCCGCTGCGCCAGCAGGGCGACCGCGACGCGCTCTCGGCCGCGCTGGCCGACGGCACCATCGACGCGCTGGTGTCCGACCACACGCCGGTCGAGGCCGACGCCAAGACGCTGCCCTTCGCCGAAGCCGAGGCGGGCGCCACCGGCCTCGAACTGCTGCTGCCGCTCGCGCTGCGCTGGGGCGAGCGAAGCGGCGCCGGCATCGCGCGCGCCATCGAGGCGGTCACCGCCGCGCCTGCGCGCCTTCTGGGTGCCGACCATGTGGCCACCGGTATCGGCCGCCTGCAGCAAGGCGGCGTGGCCGACCTGTGCATCGTCGATCCCGCACTCGAATGGCAGGTGGAGCCCGGCGCGCTCAGGAGCCAGGGCAAGCACACGCCGTTCGCGGGCTATCCGCTGCAGGGCCGTGCGCGGCATACGCTGGTGGCCGGCCGCGTCGTCCACGAATAGAAATGAAGCGCACCCCGAGGCTTCGCGCACTTCGCGTCGCTGCGCCAACCTCCTTGCAGAGAGCAACACCTGCGGGCCGGCAAAGCCGGTTCCGCGGTGTTCCACGACCCTGCATGGAAGCCACCCAGAGGGCGCCCGTGCGATGCTGCATTCGCTGAAAGCCTGCTGGCGCCTGCTGCGCGCGGTGATGCATGCGGCCTCGGGCTGGTGGACGATCCGCTTCACCTTCCCGAAGCTCTCGCCCGACGAGCGCAACGCGCGCGTGCAGGCGTGGTCGCGGCGCATGCTGGAGCTCATGGGCATCACGCTGGTGGTGCAGGGCACGCCGCCCGCCAAGGGACCGGCGCTGCTGATCTGCAACCACCTCTCGTGGCTGGACATCACCACCATCCACGCAGCGCGGCACGTGCGTTTCGTGTCGAAGTCGGACGTGAAGTCGTGGCCGCTGATCGGCACGCTGTCCAACGGCTCGGGCACGCTCTACATCGAGCGCGAACGCCGCCGCGACGCGCTGCGCGTGGTGCACCACATGACCGACGCGCTGCGCAACGGCGACCTGATCGGCGTGTTCCCCGAAGGCACGACCAGCGACGGCCGGGGCCTGCTGCCCTTCCACGCCAACCTGCTGCAGGCGTCGATCTCCTCGGGCGCACCGGTGGTGCCCGCCGCGCTGCGTTTTGCCGATGCCGCCACCGGCGAGACCAGCCAGGCCCCGCGCTACGTCGACGACGACAACCTCGTCGTGTCGCTGTGGAACACGCTGCGCGCGCCGCCGCTGCTGGCCATCGTGCGCTTCGGCGAGCCGCAGGACCCGCACGGCCGCGACCGCCGCGCGTGGGCGCAGTCGCTGCATGAAGACGTGCAGCAGCTGCGGCGCGAAACGCACTGACCGGTTCGGCACCAAGGAAAAAGGCGCTTCGTGAAGCGCTTTTTTTCCATTGTCGACAAGCCGGTGACGACCTCGATCAGTCCTGCTCGCCCGTGGGCACGAAGCCCAGTCGGCGCGAGATCTCCAGCGCGCAGGCTCGCAGCGGCGCGGCCACGCGGCCGTCCCACTCGCGGTCGAAGGTGGCTTCGGGCCCCATGGCGGTGATGCCCAGCACCAGGTTGTTGGTGGAGTCGAACACCGGTGCGCAGAAGGCGTCGATGCCGGGGATCGGCTGGCCCAGCGTGCGCGACATGCCGTGCAGCCGCGTCTCGACCAGCAGCGTCTCGATCTCTGCGCGCGAGAGCTCGGCGGTGGCGCCGCGGCCATCCGCGGGGCGGGTGCGCGCCAGGTCTTCCAGCATCATCTTTTCGACCACCTTGGGCGGCAGGTAGGCCGCGAAGAGCCGGCCGGTCGCGGTGTAGGCGAGCGACATGACGGTGCCCGTGCGCAGGTTCACGTGCAGCGGGTGGATCGGCTCTTCCAGCCGCACCACGGTCGGCCCGAAGTTGCCCCACACGGCCACCGCGATGCTCTGCTCGGTCTCCGAGGCGAGCTGTTCGATGAGGGGCGACGCCTCCTTGATCGGATCGAGCCGCTGCAGCTTGGCCAGCCCCAGCTGCAGTGCCAGCGGGCCCAGCTCGTAGCGGCCTGCGCTGTCCTGCACGACGAAACCGACCTTCAGGAAGCTGACGAGATAGGGGTGCGCCTTGCCGGGGGGGACGCCCGCGGCCTTGCCCAGGTCGCGCAGCGCCATGGGCGCCACATGGCGCCCGAGCGCCACCAGCAGTTGCGTTCCGATTTCGACGGACTGAATGCCACGTCTTGGCTTTTCCATGGGGCGCCCGGCGTGGGGAGTGAGAGTGGGGGCGAGTATAGCCATCGGGGTTTCTACTGATATGGTCGTATTCAATCGATGATGATTGATCATCTGATAGTAACGAAGACACTTGACCATATCAATGTCGCTGCCTAAACTGCGCCGCAACTTTGGTCTTACACAAACACGCGAACAGACAGAGACATGGAACAGAACACTTTTGAATGCGACGTGCTCGTCGTCGGCAGCGGCGCATCGGGCATGGCCACCGCGGTCACTGCGGCATCGCAGGGGCTGAAGGTGCTGGTGGTCGAGAAGGAGCCGCGCTTCGGCGGCACCACCGCACGCTCGGGCGGGTGGCTGTGGATTCCGGGCACGCGCCTGGCCACGGAGCAGGGCATCCACGAGCCCGAGGGCGCCGCGCTCGAATACATGAAGCACGAGGCCACCACGCACTTCGACGCCGCGCGCGTGGGCACCTTCCTCGAGATGGGCCCGAAGGCCATCGACTTCTTCACGCGCAACACCTGCGTGCAGTTCGACATGCCGGCCGTCTTCCCCGACTACCACGCCGAGGCGCCCGGCGGCCAGCAGGGCGGCCGCTCGATGGTCACGCGCCCGTTCGACGGACGCGAGCTGGGCAAGCGCATCAAGCAGCTGGCGCCGCCGCTGCCCGAGCTCACCGTGTTCGGGATGATGTTGGGCTCGGGCCCCGAGATCAAACACTTCATGCGGGCCTTCAAGTCGCCCACCTCGTTCTGGTACGTGACGAAGCGGCTGAGCCGCCACTTCCTCGACGTGCTGCGCCATGGCCGCGGCATGACGCTGACCAACGGCAACGCGCTGGCCGGCCGTCTCGCCAAGGCCGCGATGGACAAGAACATTCCCGTGTGGCTCTCGTCGCCGGTGAAGAAGCTGGTGGTGGAGTACGACGGCGTCTCCGGAGCCGTGGTGCAGCACGAAGGCCAGAACGTGCGCGTGGTCGCGAAGCGCGGCGTGGTGCTGGCCTGCGGCGGCTTCCCCTACGACGTGGAGCGCCGCAAGCAGCTCTTCCCGCACGCGCCCACCGGCCGCGAGCACTACTCGCCATCGCCCTCGACCAACACCGGCGACGGCCTGCGCCTGGCCGAAGCGGTGGGCGGCCGCGTCGACGGCACCATCCCGCACGCCGCGGCCTGGGTGCCCGCGTCGGTCACCACGCGCCCGGACGGCAGCAAGGGCGTGATGCCGCACTTCATCGACCGCGCCAAGCCCGGCGTGATCGCGGTCACCGCCAAGGGCCGGCGCTTCACCAACGAAGGCAACTCGTACCACGACTTCGTGCAGGCGATGGTCAAGGCCTGCGAGGGCGAGCCCGAAGTCACGGCCTGGCTGCTGTGCGACCACAAGGCGCTGCGCAACTACGGCCTGGGCTGCGTCGCGCCCGCGCCGCTGCCCATCGGGCGGCACCTCAGGAGCGGCTACCTCAAGCGCGGCGCCACCGTCGGCGAACTGGCCAAGGAAATCGGCATCGCGCCCGCCACGCTCGAAGCCACCGTGCAGGAGTTCAACAAGGGCGCGCGCAACGGCGACGACCCGGCCTTCGGCAAGGGCAGCAAGGCCTACAACCGCTACCAGGGCGACGCGAACGTCACGCCGAACCCGTGCGTGGCGCCGCTGGAGAACGGCCCGTACTACGCCATCAGGCTGGTGATCGGCGACATCGGCACCTTCGCCGGCCTCGTCACCGACGAGAAGACGCGCGTGCTCGACGCCAACCGCCAGCCGATCAAGGGCCTCTACGCGGTGGGCAACGACGCGGCCAGCGTGATGGGGGGCAACTACCCCGGAGCCGGCATCACGCTCGGCCCGGCGCTGACCTTCGGCTACGTCGCCGGGCTGCAGGTCGCGCAGGCCGAGGCCAAGGCCGCGGCGCAGCTGAAGGTGGAGCAGCGCGAGGCCGTGCCGGTCGGGCGCGCCGCCTGAGCCTCATCCATACATACATAGACAGAGAAAGAAGGAGACACCGATGGCCTTTCCATCCACCGTCGCACCCCGCCTGCTCGAAGGCCGCCTGGCCTTCATCACCGGCGCGGGCCAGGGCAACGGCCGTGCGCTCGCGCTGGGCCTTGCGCAGGCCGGCGCGCGCGTCGTCGTCACCGACATGAACGACGCCACCGTCAGCGAGACCGCGCAGCTGGTGCGCGACGCGGGCGGCGAGGCCTGGTCCTTCGTGCTCGACGTCACCGCGCCCGAGGCCTGCCATGCGATGGCCGAGCGCGTGGGCAGGGAGATCGGCAACGTCGACCTGCTGGTCAACAACGCCGGCATCATCATCCGCGAGAACACCAGCAGCCCGAATGCCGCGGCCAACTGGAAGAAGACCATCGACGTGAACGTGCACGGCACCTTCAACACCACGCTGGCCTTCATCCCGGTGCTCAAGCAGACGAAGGGCTCGATCGTCAACATCGCCTCCATCGCCGCCTATGCGGGGCAGGGCGCGAGCCTGGGCTACTCGCCCTCGAAGGGCGCGATCAAGATGCTCACGCAGTCGCTCGCGCAGGAACTCGCGCCTGCCGGCGTGCGCGTCAACGCGCTGGCCCCCGGCGTGATCGAGACGCCCATGACCGCGGCCACGCGCGAGAACCCGCAGCGCCTCGAATCTTTCATGACGCGCATCCCGATGGGCCGCGTCGGCCAGACCGAAGACCTGGTGGGCCCGGTGATCTTCCTGGCCAGCGACATGTCGCGCTACGTCACCGGCATCGTGCTGCCGGTGGACGGCGGCTTCCTCGCCGTCTGAGCCTCCTTCCTGCCTTCTGCTTTCCGCTTTTTCCGCTTCCTCGTCCGTCAACCTCAGGAGACAAAAAATGAAAACCATCCGTCTGTACAAGACGCTGCTCGCCGCAGCCGCGTTCGCCGCCTTCGCGGCCGGCGCAACCGGCGCCATGGCGCAGGACATCAAGGTCGGCTACAACGGCGACCTTTCCGCATCGCCCTCGGCGCAGAGCGGGCAGGCCGCGGTGCTGGGCATGGAAGCGGCCATCGCCGACATCAACGCCGCCGGCGGCGTGCTCGGCAAGAAGCTCGCGCTGGTCACGCGCGACGACGTGTCGGCCCCGCCCAAGTCGATCCAGAACATGAGCGACCTGATCGACAACGAGAAGGTGGTGGCGGTGTTCGGCCCCACCAACTCGGGCAACGCGATGGCGTGGAAGCACATCGCCAACCAGAAGAAGATCCCAGTGCTGGGCAACGTGGGCTCGGGCACCGACATCACCAAGCCGATGAGCCCCGGCGCCGACAACTACATGTTCCGCGTCTCGATGGTCGACCGCGAGCAGGTCGCCGCGCTCATGGCCTACGTGAAGAAGAACACCGCCGGCTCCAAGGTGGTGGGCCTGATGGCCGAGACCACCGGCTACGGCCAGGGCGGCCTGAAGGACATGGAGGAGATCGCCAAGCTGCAGGACATCAAGATCGCCGCCACCGAGCGCTTCGGCGTCGGCGACACCGACATGACCTCGCAGCTGTCGAAGATGAAGGCCGCCAACGTCGACACCGTGGTGGTGTGGGCGCAGGGCACGCCCATCGCGCAGCTGGTGCGCAGCATGGAGAAGATCAACTACTTCCCGCTGACGCTCACCTCCTGGGCCGCCGACAACATCACCTTCTACGACGCGGCGGGCAAGGCGCTGGCCGAGAAGCCCATCTTCATGCGCACCGTGAGCGAGACCCGCACGCCCGCGCAGCAGAAGCTGTTCGACCGCATCGGCGCCAAGCTGAAGGCGCCCGGCTCGTTCTCGTTCGCGCTGCACGGCTACGACTCCATGCAGCTGCTGGCGCAGGCCATGAAGCAGGCCAACAGCACCGACGGCGCAGCGGTGCGCGCGGCGCTCGAAGACCTGAAGACGCCCGTGCAGGGCGTGCTGAAGACCTACGACAAGCCCTTCAGCAAGACCAACCACGAGGCGCTGACCGCCAAGGACCTGGTCTGGATCCGCTGGAAGGACGGCAAGCTGCTGCCCTACAGCGACGCTCTGATCCAGGGCCTCAAGCCGGCCGACTTCAAGCAGTAAGCAAGACAGAAAGATGAGGCGCGACCGGCCTGCCCGCGCGGCAGCCGGCGCCGTCTCGCAACGGAGATACACACCATGGTTGAAGCGCTCCTGCAGGCGCTCATCAGCGGGCTCGCCGTCGGCGGTGCCTATGCGCTGGTGGCGCTGGGATTCAGCATCACGTTCACGACCACCAAGACGCTGAACTTCTCGCACGGCGAGTTCGTCTCGGCCGGCGCCTTCATCGGCATGAGCGCCCTGTTCCTGGTACTGGGCAAGCCGCTGAGCTCCACCACCTTCGGCGACGCCGTGCCCGGCGCGGGCGCGCAGCTGTTCGCGCTGCTGGCCGCGCTCGGCGTGATGGGGCTGCTGGGCTGGCTGCTCTATGTGCTGGGCGTGCGGCCTTTCGCCGGCCGCCCCGGCATGGCCTGGGTGATGAGCACGCTGGGCTTCGGCGTGATCCTGCAGAGCGTGGGGCTCGCCATCTGGGGCCCGAAGCCGGTGGTGGTGCCCGCGCCCGTGGGCGACACCGTGATCCGCCTGTTCGGCGTGGGCGTGCGTCCGCAGGAGCTGCTCACGCTCGGCGTGGCCGTGGTCGTGATGCTGGGTTTCGACCGCGTGATGAACCGCACCATGGTCGGCAAGGCGATGCGCGCGGTGGCGCAGAACGGCAACGTCGCGAGCCTGATGGGCATCAACACCAACGCGATGATGATCGGCGCCTTCGTCGTCAGCTCGGCGCTGGCAGGGCTCTCGGGCTTCCTGCTCGCGCCCATCGCGCAGGCCTCGCTCTTCATGGGCCTCACCGTGGGGCTCAAGGGCTTCTCGGGCGCGATGATCGGTGGGCTGAGCAATCCGCGCGGCTGCGTGATCGGCGGTTTCCTGCTCGGCGTGCTCGAGTCGATGGTCAACCTCTGGCAGGCGCAGTGGCGCGAGGTGGCGGTGTTCGCGCTCGTCATCCTGGTGCTGGCATTCCGCCCCACGGGCCTCTTCGGCCGCTCGACGGTGGAGAAGGTATGAAGCGCCTGGCCCATCCCCTCGCCGTGGTGCTGGTCGCGGCGGTGCTCTGCGGCATCGTCTCGAAGTCGGGCAACGACTACTACCTGCGCATCGCCTTCATGATGTGCGTCTACTACCTCTGCGCCGCCGGCATGAACGTGCTGGTGGGCTACGCGGGGCAGAAATCGCTTGGCCAGGCCGGGCTGTTCGCGGCCGGCGCCTACGGGGTGGCGCTGCTGACCTCGCGCACCGACATGGACCCGTGGCTCGCGCTCGCACTGGCCGCCGTCATCTCGGGCCTGTGCGGCGTGCTGATCGCGCTGCCCTCGCTGCGCGTGAAGGGGCCGTACCTCGCCATGGTCACGCTGGCCTTCGGCATCGTGGTCGAGAAGCTCGTGGGCGAATGGACCGACGTGTTCGGCGGCGCCCAGGGCATCTACGGCATCCGGCCGCTGACCTGGAAGGGCGCGCCGCTGGACACCACGCAGTGGGTGATCCTCGGCATCGTGCTGTGCGCGGCACTGCACCTCTTGCTGCGCAACCTGCTGGGCGGCCGCTTCGGGCGCGCGCTGCTGTCGCTGCAGGCGGACGAGATCGCGTCGTCCTCCGTGGGCGTTCGCGTGTACCGCGCCAAGGTCATGGCCTTCGTGGTCGCGGCCGTCACCTGCGGCATCGCGGGCGCGCTGGTGGCGCAGCAGAACCAGTACAT
The DNA here is from genome assembly GCF_052044195.1 of Variovorax sp. 22077. Taxonomy (NCBI): domain Bacteria; kingdom Pseudomonadati; phylum Pseudomonadota; class Betaproteobacteria; order Burkholderiales; family Comamonadaceae; genus Variovorax; species Variovorax sp. 22077. Next base: position 193,872 of record NZ_JBQEQC010000003.1, on the reverse strand, counting down.
CAACTCCGACTTCATCACCTTCCACCTGTCGATCTTCATCCTGCTGCTGGTGCTGTTCGGCGGCGCGGGCTCGATGTACGGCCCGCTGGTGGGCGCGGTGCTGCTCACGCTGACCGACGCGCTGCTCGCGCGCTGGCCCTCGGCGCAGCACTTCCTGTACGGCTTCCTGCTGCTGTTCGCGCTGTACGTGATGCCCGGCGGCGTGGTGGGCCTCTTCAACAAGTGGTTCATGAAGTCGCGCCATCGCGGCGAAGGCGCGGGCGGCAGCGGCGTGCCGGGCCAGATCGGCCCCGGCGGCGAAGGCGAGCTGCTGGTGGTGCAGGGCGTGACCAAGTCATACGGCGGCGTGAAGCCGGCGCAGGACGTGTCGTTTCGCCTGCAGCGCGGCCACATCCATGCGCTGATCGGGCCGAACGGCGCGGGCAAGAGCACCATGATCAACATGCTCACCGGCGTGATCGAACCCGACGCGGGCTCGATCCGCTTCCTGGGACGCAACATCGTGGGCCAGCCAGCGCATGCCATCTGCTGCATGGGCATGGGCCGCACCTTCCAGAACCTGCGCCTGTTCGCGGATCTCTCGGTGCTCGACAACGTCATGCTCGGGCGCCACAGCCGCATGAGCAACGGCTTCGTGTCGTCGCTGGTGGCCTGGCCCACCGCGAACCGGCAGGAGAAGGCGACGCGCGAGCGCGCGCTGCAGCTGCTCGACCTCGTCGACCTCGGCCACCTGGCGCACTGGCCCGCGGGCAGCCTGCCCTACGGACTGCAGCGCCGCGTGGAACTGGCGCGCGCACTGGCCACCGAGCCGCAGCTGCTGCTGCTCGACGAACCGGCCGCGGGCCTCAACCCGCAGGAGACGGCCGAGCTCGGCGAGCTGCTGCTGCGCATCGGCAAGTGCGGCGTGTCGATCCTGATGGTGGAGCACCACATGGACCTGGTGATGTCGATCTCCGACCACGTGATCGTGCTCGACTACGGCATCAAGATCGCCGAGGGCCGGCCCGCCGAGGTGCAGGCCAACCCGCGCGTGGTCGAGGCCTACCTGGGCGTGGACGACGAAGAAGAAGAGGCACTGGCCACGGCCATGCCGGCCTGAGCAGAAAGACCGAAACCATCATGCTGAAAATCGAATCGGTGAAGGTCTCCTACGGCGCCATCGAGGCCGTCAAGGGCGTGAGCCTGGAAGTGCGCGCGGGCGAGGTCGTCACCATCATCGGCGCCAACGGCGCCGGCAAGAGCACGCTGCTCAAGAGCATCGTCGGGCTGGAGCCCGTGGCCGAGGGCCGCGTGCTGATCGACGGCAACGACTGCACCCACGTGCCCTCGCACAAGCGCGTGGGCCTGGGCGTGGCGCTGTCGCCCGAGGGGCGCGGCGTGTTCCCCGACCAGACCGTGCGCGAGAACCTGATGCTCGGCGCCTATTCGCGCCGCGGCGACAAGGCCTTCGTGGAGCGCGGCATCGAGCGCGAGTTCGCGCGCTTCCCGCGCCTGAAGGAGCGCCAGCACCAGCCTTCGGGCACGCTGTCGGGCGGCGAGCAGCAGATGCTCGCGATCGCCCGCGCGCTGATGAGCGAGCCGCGCCTGCTGCTGCTCGACGAGCCCTCGCTGGGCCTGGCGCCCCTCATCATCAAGGACATCTTCGACGCCATCCGCCAGCTGCGCAGCTCGGGCCTGACCATCCTGCTGGTGGAGCAGATGGCCAAGCAGGCGCTGGGCGTGGCCGACCGCGCCTACGTGCTCGAGACCGGCTGCATCACGCTCGAGGGCTCGGGCCGCGAGCTGCTCGACAACCCCAAGGTGAAGTCCGCGTACCTCGGCACGCATTGACCCGCATCGCTCATTTCAAAGGAACTCCCAATGACCACCAAGAAATTCGCCAGCCACGCCGACCTCGAGGAAAAGAAGGTCTCGTTCACCCGCCTCTCGGAGAACGCCTACGCCTACACCGCCGAGGGCGACCCCAACACCGGCATCTTCATCGGCGACGAGGCCGTGATGGTGGTGGACACGCAGGCCACGCCGGCGATGGCGCAGGACGTGATCCGCCGCATCCGCGAGGTGACGCCGCTGCCCATCAAGTACGTGCTGCTGTCGCACTACCACGCGGTGCGCGTGCTGGGCGCCTCGGCCTACTTCAAGGAGGGCGCCGAGCAGATCATCGCCAGCCGCGACACCTACGACCTGATCGTCGAGCGCGGCGAGCAGGACAAGGCCAGCGAGATCGGCCGCTTCCCGCGCCTGTTCCGCAACGTCGAGTCGGTGCCGCCGGGCCTGACCTGGCCGACCATGACCTTCGACGGCACCATGAGCGTGTGGCTGGGCAAGAAGCTCGAAGTGAAGATCGCGCAGGTGGGCCGCGGCCACACCAAGGGCGACACCATCGCCTACCTCGAAGACCAGAAGATCTGCTTCGCGGGCGACCTGGTCGAATACCAAAGCACCGCCTACGCCGGCGACTGCTACTTCCGCGACTGGCCCGCCACGCTCGACCGCCTCGCCGGCTTCGGCTTCGAGAAGCTGGTGCCCGGCCGCGGCGCCGCGCTGGAGAACGCAGCCGACGTGCGCAAGGCCATCGCCTCCACGCGCGCCTTCATCTCCGACGTGTACACGCTCGTCAACAACGGCGTGGCGCAGGGCAAGACGCTGAACGCGATCTACAAGGAGACGGTGGCGGCGCTGCGCCCCACCTACGGCCACTGGGTGATCTTCGACCACTGCATGCCCTTCGACGTGACGCGTGCGTACGACGAAGCGACGGGTCACGTCCACCCGCGCATCTGGACCGCGGAGCGCGACATCGAGATGTGGAACGAGCTGGAGGGATGACCTCCCCAGGACTGTTGATCACCCCCAGCCTCGCCCACTTCGTGTGGCTCGGACACCCCCTCGCGGGGGCGCACCCTGCGGCCCGGCAGAGCCGGTTCCGCGGGAGCCTGCGAAGGGGCCTCGCTGCGCGGGCCGTGGCGTGGTGTTGTCTTTCGACGAACGATTGAAATGAACAAGTCTGCGCCGTCGTCATCTTCATCGTCCTCTGCGGGCGCCACACCGGCCGCCGTGCAGGCCTGGCTGCTGCTGGGAATGCTCGTGTGGGGCGTGAACGTGTCGGCGGTGAAGGTGCTGACGGGCTTCTTCGAGGCGCTGCCGCTGGCGGCCTTGCGCATGGTGGTGGCCTGCATGGCGCTGAGCGCGATCGTGCTGTGGCGGCGCAGCGGGGTGCCGGCGTTCGGCATGCGGCGTCTCGCGGCACTGGCCGGCTGAGGCTTCCTGATGGTGTACGCCAACCAGATCCTGTTCGCGCTGGGGCTGCAGCGTTCGACGGCCACCAATGGCGCGTTGATCATGGCGCTGAGTCCGCTGGTGTCGGCGCTGATGGCGGCGCTGGTGTTCCGCGAGGCGCTCACGGCGCGGCGTCTGATTGGCGTGGCGCTGGGCTTCACGGGTGTGGCGGCGGTGGTGCTGAGCCATCCGGGCGCGAGCCTGTCGCATGCGGGGCTGGGCGACCTGATGCTTGCGCTCTCGGTGGTGAGCTTCGCCGTCGGCGGCGTGGGCGTGCAGCGCCTGGCCCGGCAGATCGATCCGCTGTCGATGAGCTGGGGAATCTACGTGATGGGCACGGCGATGCTGGTGGTGCACGCGCTGCTCGGGCCGTCGCCGCTGGGCGCGGCGCAGCTCTTTCCGGGTGCGTGGCCGTGGGCGCTGGTGCTGTTCTCGGGCGTGGCCGCCACCGCCGCGGGCAACCTGATCTGGAACCGCGCCATCTCGGTCATCGGCGTGGCGCGCACCGCCGTCTTTCTCTACTGGGTGCCGGTGTTCGGCGTCGCGGTGGCGGCGCTGCTGCTGGGCGAGAGGCTGACATGGTGGCACCTGTTCGGCTTCGCCGCGGTAATGAGCGGCACCTGGCTGGGCACACGGCCCGCCGCTGCCGTTGCCGCAACCGTGTCCAAGCCTGCTCCCTGATTTCTTCCATCCATGTCTTCCGTCGATTCCCTTCCCCTGCTGTTCCAGCCCCTGCAGCTGCGCGGCCTCACGCTGGCCAACCGCGTCGTCATTTCGCCGATGTGCCAGCACGCCGCCGACCGCGGCCATGCCACGCCGTGGCACATGGTGCACCTGGGCAAGTTCGCGCTCGGCGGTGCGGGGCTGATCCTCACCGAGAGCACCGCGGTCGATCCGCGCGGGCGCATCGGCACGGCCGACCTCGGGCTGTGGAAGGACAGCCAGATCGCGCCGCTGAAGGCCGTGGTCGACTTCGTCCATGCCCAGGGCAGCGCCATCGGCGTGCAGCTCGCGCATGCAGGGCGCAAGGCCGGCAGCGAGCCGCTGTGGGAGGGCGGCGCCGCGCTGGGCGACGCGCGCATGGCCGCCGACGAGGAGCCTTGGGAGCGCCTGGGTCCGAGCGCGATCGCGGCGGGGCCGGGCTGGTCGGTGCCGCGCGCACTCGACGCCGACGGCGTCGCGGCGGTGGTTCAGCGCTTCGTCGATGCCACGCTGCGCGCGGACAAGGCGGGCTTCGACGTGGTCGAGCTGCACTTCGGGCACGGCTACCTGGTGGCGAGCTTTTTGTCGCCCAACGCCAACCATCGCGACGACGCGCTCGGCGGCAGCCGCGACAACCGCATGTGGCTCGCGCTGGAGATCGCGCAGCGCGTGCGCGCCGCATGGCCCGCGCACAAGCCGCTGTTCTGCCGCCTCTCCGCGGTCGATGGCACGCTCGACGGCTGGAACCTCGACGACTCGGTGGTGCTCGCGCGCGAACTCAAGCGCTGCGGCGTGGACGTGATCGACTGCTCGTCGGGCGGGCTCACCGAGGAGACGCGCGCGCTGCCCGTGCCGCGCGGGCTGGGCTTCCAAGTGCCGTTCTCGGCGCGCATCCGGCGCGAGGCGCAGGTGCCGACGCAGGCGGTCGGGATGATCGTCGATGCGCATCAGGCCGAAGCCGTGCTCGCGGCTGGCGACGCCGACCTGGTCGCGCTCGGCCGCGAGGCGCTGTTCGATCCTTACTGGGCACACCACGCAGCCGCCGCGCTCGGCGCGGACCCGGGCTTCGAGCGATGGCCGGTGCGCCACGGCGTGTGGCTGTCCAAACGCGCGCCCGGCCTGGCGCGTGCGCGCGCCGAAGCCCGCGAACAGCAACCCGACGACCAGGAGACAAGCAGATGACCGAACCGACGACACTGCGCATGGGCCTGATCCGCAAGAAGCCCGCATGGACCGACGAGGCCTTCCGCAGCCACTGGCGCGACAGGCACGGCCCGCTGGTTGCGCAGCTGCCCACGCTGCGCAGCTACCACCAGAACCTCGTGCTCGACCGGCTGCAGCGCGGCATCGACTTCGCGCGCGGGCCTTGGGACTTCGACGGCTTCTCGCAGCTGCGCTTCGACGAGGACGCGCAGGCCGATGCGGCCTTCAACACGGGCGAGCTGGCCGCCGCCATCCGCGCCGATGAGGAGCGCTTCCTCGGCGGCCTGCACATCGTGACCGTCGCGCAGACCGAGGTGGTCGCGCTGCCGCCGAAGCCGCAGGGGCTGCTCAAGCGCATCTCGCTGCTGCGCCGGCCCATCGAACAGTCGGAGGACGACTTCCGCCGCGAGTGGAAGGTGCACGCCGACCACGTGCGCCGCATGCCCGGCGTGAGCGGCTACCGCCAGAACGTGGTGACCGCGCACGAGTTCGTGAAGGGCACGCCCTGCGGCTATGCCGAGCTGCCGATCGACGGCATCGTCGAGCTCTGGTTCGAGAACACGGACACGCTGGATGCCGCCTTCGCCTCGCCGCAAGGGCGGGTGACGATGGCGCACGCGCTCACCTTCCTCTCGGAGATCACGGCCTTCGTGGTGGAGGAGTACCGCGTGGTGTGAGGCCGAGGGCACGCCAGCCCTAACATCGGCGCTCCTCGACACCGGACCGGCACGCATGGAACGCACTCGTATCTTCTTCCTGGGCATCGTCATGGCTGCCGCAGCCTGTGGCGCGCCTGCCCAGACGCCCACGCCGCTGTCGCCCGGAGTGGCCGGCGTGTTGCGCATCGACGCCGGAACCGACTACGTGTTCCTCGACCGCCCCACCACCATCGGCGGCGCATGCAGGGGCTGGAAGGCGGTGTCGATCCAGGCGCCAGGCCCGGTGGGCTCCGGCCGCACCAATCTCATGTGCTGGAAGGAGTCGAACGGCCAGCTGCTGACGGCGACCGAAGCCAGGGTCACGCCGCAGGCCGTGCCGATGAGCGCCCTCCGCTGAGGGCTGCGAGTCTTCCGGTGCGTACCCGCGCAAAAAAAAGCGCTCCTCGAGGGAGCGCTTAACGACGCACGAATGCGCCGTGAGGAGGAACCGGGATCCACGGAACCCCCACATTGACTCTGCGCACCGCCCACCCATGCGGGACAGCGCAAGGCAAGCACGTGAGTCCTTGCCTACATCGCCGCCCCGGGCCGGCGGCGGACCGGGCGGGTGGTCCACTCAGCCCAGCAGGCCGTGCAGGATGTTGGTGACCGGGCTCACCACGTGGCTCACCGTCTGCTCGACCTGGCTGGTGATCGGCGCCACCGCCTCGGCCACGCCGGAGGCGACGCTGCCGGCCGCGCCTTCGGCCACATGCGCCACCGTCTCGACCACCGGCGCCGCGGTGCCGGCAGTGCCGGCCAGGATGTCGGTCGCCGGCGCCGCCGCGCTGGAGGCCGCATGCGCCGCCGGAGCGGCCGCCTCGCTCGTCGCCGACTGCAGCACGTTGGCCACGGGGGCAGCGTCGCCGCCCAGCGAGCCGAGCAGGCGGCCGACCAGGCCATCGGCGCCCAGCACGCTGCCCACGAGTCCGTCGTCGCCAAGCAGGTTGTTCACCAGCCCGTCCTCGCCGAGCACGCCGCCCAGCAGGCCACCCGAGGCGCCACCGCCGGTCACCCCGCCGAGCAGGCCGCCGACGATGCCGTCCTCGCCCAGAAGACCACCGACCAGGCCACCGGCATCGCCGCTGGTGACGGCGCCGAGGACGCCGC